>NZ_ANBC01000711.1 GCF_000341125.1 Nocardiopsis lucentensis DSM 44048
CGCCGCCGACCGCGCACGAGGCCGCCGCCGTGGTGGCGGCGCTCACTCGCAGGATCCAGGTCCTCTTCGGCGGGGTGACCGTACTGGACCTGGGGCGGGTGATGCCGGGTACCGCGGGCGCGCACCTGCTCGCGCAGGCCGACGCCGCGATCGTCACCGTCACCGGCAACGACCCCTCCCAGATCCACCGGGTGGCCCGCTGCCGCGACGTTCTGGACGCCCTTGCCGAAGGCGGCACGCGCGTGGGGCTGGCCGTGCGCGACAGCCGGTTCTCGGTCGACGAGATCACCGCCGAGACCGGGTATCCGGTGTGGGCCAG
>NZ_ANBC01000712.1 GCF_000341125.1 Nocardiopsis lucentensis DSM 44048
GGCCGCGTGACCCTCGTCAACTTCCCTACCACACTCGCCGACCTCGCCGACCACCTCGCGACCACGGTGACCGACGAACTCGTCCGCCGCACCTCGCAGACCGACACTCCGCCCCAGGACACCACCCACCACGCTCCCGGGCACCGCGAACTCGCGGACAGGATGCTCTCGGCCCTGTTGGACGAGTACGCCTGCCGAGCCCTGACCGGAGCCGCGACCCCGCTGACCGAACAGGACGAGGCGTGGGTGCGCGCGCGGGCGATGGCCCAGGTGTGCGGACTGGGGCCGCTGGACATCCTGCTCTCCGAACCGGGCGTGCGGGACATCCACATCAACGGCACCCGGGTGTGGGTCGATCTCGGCGACGGCCGACGCGAGGAACGACCGCCCGTCACCGCCACCGACGAGGAGCTGGTGGCCCTCGTCCAGCGCCTGGCTGGGCAGGCACCCGGCGGGGAACGCCGCTTCGACCTGTCCGCGCCGCTGCTGTCCATGGAGCTGACCGACGGAGCGCGCCTGTCCGCCGTGATGGGGGTGTCCCGCAGGCCCGCCGTGACCATTCGCCGCCACCCCGAACACGAACTCACCCTGTCCGACCTGGTCGGCTCCGGGATGCTCACCGCACCCGTGCGATCCCTGCTGACCTCCGCCGTCCGCGCCCGGCTGAACCTCGTCATCGGAGGAGCCACCGGATCGGGCAAGACCACCCTGCTCCGGGCCCTCGCCCGGCACATCCCGCACGGCGAACGCGTCATCACCATCGAGGACGCCTACGAACTCGGGCTGGAGGGCGACGACGACCTCGACTGCCTCGCACTCCAGGGACGACCGCCCAACACCGAGGGCGCGGGCGAGGTCACCCTGGCCGACCTGGTGCGGCACGCGCTGCGCATGTCCCCGGACCGGGTCATCGTGGGCGAGACACGAGGACAGGAGACCGTCCCGCTCCTGCACGCGATGACCATGGGCAACGACGGGTCCATGGCCACGGTCCACGCCTCCTCCTCCGCGCAGATCCTCACCAAGCTGGCCACCTACGCCAACCAGTCCAGCGAACGGCTGACGCTGGAGGAGAGCGCCATCCTCATCGCCTCCGCCGTCCACCTGGCCGTGCACATCGACACCGACACGGACGGCAGGCGACGGATCTCGAGCATCCGGGAGATCGTCGGCATGGACGGTCCCCAGGTGATCACCAACGAGATTTACTCCGCCGAGCTCGGCGGGTTCGTCACCCCGCCCAGCCCGCAGTACGCCCGCTCCCTCGCCCGGGTGGGCTTCGACCCGGCCTGCCTGTTCGAGGCCCAGCGATGACGGGCGTGCTGGTCGCGGGCCTGGGCGGGGGCGCTGTCGGGCTGGGGCTGGTGCTCCTCGCCCCGGCTCTCACGGCCGTGGCGTCCCGAGCACGCTCGGCCCCGCCCGTGCGCCGGGACATGGTGGTCAGGCTGACGGCCGCGGGCGCGGTGGGTGCGGCCACCTGGGCGCTCACCGGATGGCCGGTCGCCGCCGTCCTATCGGCAGCGGCCACGTGGTGGCTGCCGGGGATCATTACGCCTGACCGGGAGACGACGGCCGAGGTGGAACGGATCGAGGCAGTGGCGAGCTGGACCGAACAGCTGCGCGACCTGATCGCCGGATCCTCCGGGCTGCGCCAGGCCATCTGGACCTCCGCCCCGATCGCCCCGGCACCGATCCGCCCACACGTGGAAACCCTGGCCCAGGACCTCGTCGACGGCACGGACCTGGACGACGCACTCACCGCGTTCGCTGACAACGTGGACAACGACACCGCGGACCTCGTGGCCACGGCGCTGTCCATGGCGGCCAGCCGACACGCCGCCGACCTCGGCGCCCTGCTGGGAACCCTCGCCGAGGCGGCCCACGACCGAGCGTCGATGCTCGTGCGCACCAACGCCTCCCGGGCACGGACCCGCACTTCGGTGCGGATCATCATCACGACCACGCTCGCCATGGTGGTCGGCATGGCCGTGTTCAACGGCGCCTACTTCGCACCCCTGGGTTCCGCCAGCGGACAGCTGGTCCTCGCACTGGTCGGCGCGCTGTGGGCACTCGCCCTGTGGTGGCTGGTGCGGCTGTCCGCCCCACCGCGAACGCGGCGCGTTCTGACCGCCCCGACCGCGGGGGTGGGCATATGACCGTGGTCGTCGCGGCGGTCGGGGGAGCCGCGGTCGGTGCGGGCGTCTGGCTGATCGTTCAGGGGCTGCGCCGCCCACGCCTGGACGAACTCCTTCCGCCACCGACGGAGGAGATCGACGGCGCTGCGCGATCCGTAGGTGTCCTCGAGCAGGTGAAGGGGGTCGGCTGCGCGGTCCTGGCCCGGCTCGGCTGGCCCGGACGTCGGACCAGGAGCGACCTCGCGGCGTGCGACACGGACGTCGACACCCATCGCACGACGGTCGTCGCCCTGACGCTCGCCGGAGCAGTGCTGTTCGCGTGCACACTGACGATCGCCGTGCCAGCGGCTTCCGTGCTCCCCATGTCGGCCGCGCTCGCCATCGGAGGAACCAGCCTGGCCGCGTGCGCGCTCGCCCCGGGAATCCTGCTTCGCGCGAGGGCGCGCCGTCAACGGGGCGAACTACGTCTGGCCACCTCGGTCATCGCCGACCTGGTCGGGGTCGCGCTCGCGGGTGGAGCCGGAGTCACCGGGGCACTCACGGCGGCCACCGGGCGCGGCACCGGACCCGCGTTCGGACGCATCCGACGGTGCCTGCACGAAGCCCACCTACGCACCCGACCGCCCTGGGACGCCCTGACGGACCTCTCCCGCCAGACCGGAGTGCGGGAGCTGGAGGAACTCGCCTCGTCCATCCGCCTGGCCGGGGCCGACGGAGCCAGGGTACGCACCTCGGTCCGCACCAAGGCCAGATCGCTCCGCGCTCACCAGTTGGCCGCGCTGGAGACCGAGGCCCTCGAAGCCACCGAACGGATGAGCCTGCCCGTCATGCTGCTCGTCCTCGGTTTCCTCCTGCTCATGGGCTACCCCGCGATCGTGCAGGTCAGCAACGGATTCTGAACCAGCAGTGAGAAGGACAGGAAGGGGAACGAGCACATGGGCTCCATACGACCGCGCGCCCTCGTGGAACTGATCCTCGGAACACGAAGCCCCGACGGGGACCGGGGCTCGGCCACCACCGACTGGGTGCTGATGCTCGCCGTCACCATCGGCATCGCGACCGGGGTGGGCGCCATCATCACCCCGCTCATCATCGAGACCGCCCAGGGCATCGACCTGGGGGTCATCCCGTGAACCGGCGGGGTCCCTCCTGGGACTCTCGTGACGACAGGGGAGGGGCCGAGCTGATGTTCGCGATCCCGCTGATGTTCGTCATGCTGCTGGGCATCATCCAGTACGGGCTGTGGGCCCACGCCCAGCACCGGACACAGGCCATCGCGACGGAGGCACTGGCAGCGGGACGCACCTTCGAGGGCAGTGAGAGGGAGGGCCGCGCGCGGGGGTACGCCTTGGCCGAGGAGCTGGGCGGAACGGTGCTCCGAGACCTGCGCATCGAGGTCCGACGGCGCGACGGGACGACACGTGTCGCCGTCGACGGCGTGGCGGTCAGTCTCCTGCCCGGCTGGAGTCCTCCGGTGTCCACGACCCTGACAGGACCCATCGAACGGCCGATGGGGGTCGCCCCATGAGGTCGCGGAGGGATGGGGACCGGGGGAGTGCGTCGGTCGAGGTGATCCTCATCGTTCCCGTGCTCCTGGCGTTCCTGGCCCTGCTCACTCTGACTGGCCGCTCCTACGCCGCGGGGCTTTCCGCCGNNNCGTTCCGCCTCCCTGTACCTGAATCCGCCGGAGGCTCGTGCTGCGGCGGAGCTCGCCGTGGCGGAGAGCATTGGTACGTGGGGCCGCGCTTGCCAGAACCCCACCGTGATCATCCAGCACACGACTGTCAACGGAGTCCGAGCCGTGCGCGCCGACGTCACCTGCGTCAGCCAGCGCGACGATCTCCCGGTCCTGGGTCTCGGCGAACGCCGCACCATCTCCGGCCAGGCCACATCCGTCCTCGACATTCACCGCGAACAGGAACGCTGATGCTGCACGGCGGCCACCCCAGCGCGTTCGTCGTCATCGTCGCCGTGACGCTGATCGCCTGCCTCGGTCTGGTCCACGACGGCGCGCGGATGCTGCGCGCCAAGACCATGACGACCACCCTCGCGCACGAAGCCGCCCGGGCCGGGGCACAGCACCTGGATGAAGGGCGGCTACGGGCGGGAGCGGTCGTTCTCGACGAGGCCTCCGCACGCCGAGCCGCCCAGGCCCACGCGGAACACGGCGGGGCGAGTGCGGAGGTGGAGGTTCGGGCCGATGCCATCACGGTCACCGTCACCACCCATCACGAGCCGACGGTGCTCGCGGCGATCGGGAACGTTGAGATCGCCTCCCAGGCCACGGCGACGGTGCACACACCGTGAGGAAACGAGGGGGAGGATGCCATGAATCCGACGAGGACGGTCCTGGCCACGGGCGTCACGCTCGCCCTGCTGGTCGCGCCGCCAGCGGTGCTCAGCCGCTGGGAATGGCCAGTGGGGGCGGATATGACCTGGGACTACGTGTGGTTGTCCCTGATCAGCGGCACCCTTCCGACGTCGGTCTTTCACGCCCTGGTGCTCGTCATCCTGTGGGGTCTGTGGGGCGCGTTCGTGGTGCTGGTCGGCACGGACATCGTCGCTGTTCTTCGGGGCCAGATTCCCCGGATCGGGCTGCTGCGGCTCGTCGTGACCGGGGTCGCCGGGAGTTCGGTGGCCATGTCCGTGACACCTGCCGCCGTGGTGTCGGCTGACGCGACGCCAACGACCGACGAACAGAACACTGACACCGAGGAGCCCGCACATACGTTGGAGCGCACCCGGGTGCTGGCCGGTTTCGGCTTCGACTCCGCAGAACTCACTCCCCAGATGAGGGACGACCTGTTGCCCACCGTCGAACTCCTCCAGCTCTTCGGCGATCCGGGGACTCCCATCGCGGTCACCGGCCACACCGACTCCATCGGGCTGGACGCGTACAACCGTGAGCTGTCCCAGCGGCGTGCCGACGCCGTCGCCGCGTTCCTCACCGAGCAGCTCGGCGACGGGTGGACGATCACCAGCGAAGGACTGGGCTCCGACCAACCACGCGAGCAACTCGACCTCGGGCACGCCGCCGAGCGCCGGGGCGAGATCACCTACACCCTGACCACCCGGCCCCGCGAACCCGCGACCTCGGAGGAAGGGGAGCCGGAGACAGTGGATGACCCGCAGAGCGTCGAGCCAGCCGCTGACGAGGAAGCGAAGACCGACCCGCCGGGCGACGGAGGTTTCCGTGGCGGCGAGCTGATCGCGGGAGCCGTCGCTGGAGGAGCGGCGGGGGTGATCGCGGGACGGCTGACAGCGCCCGGACGACGTGAGGGAAAACCGAAGAAGGAGCGGGGATCGGAAGAGCACGCGGACCTTATCGAGGATGAGGAGCTCGACGGTGACGAGGCTCTGGGCAGTCCGGTGCCCGTCACCCGAGACACTGACAGCGGTGTGATCAGCGCGGACGGACACGTGCGGATCGCTGACAGCCTCAGCGTCAGCGCACGCACAGGTCTCGGCATCACGGGTGCTCACGCGGTGGGCGTAGGCGCCTCCCTCATCGCTCGGGCCGTGGCCTCGCCTGGAATCCGGGTCATCACCAGCCGCCAGGTGATGGCTGAGGCGGGAGCATCATCGAACGCACGGGTGCCTGGTGTGACCGTGAGTGCTGACACCGCATCCGCCATCACGGAAGCGGAGCTGGCCAGCATCTCCGCAGCACCACGTGAGCAGGGGGAGGAGCAGATCCTGCTGCTGGTGGGCGCTCCCGAACATGCCCTGGTACGGGACCGCCTGCTCACCCTGGCGCAGGCGGTCGAGGACGACGTCCTGGTGGTGGCTCTCGGGACGGGAGCAGGGTGCGCTGAGGCGGTCTGTGACTCCTTCGACGAGGTCAGCGTCGCCGTGCCGGATGGGAGCACGGCCACTTACACGGACCTGCGGCTCCTGCACATCGATCAGGCGAGCTTCGCCGCGCATTTCACCGGGGAGGGGCAGGTGCCAGAACCGCAGGACGTGGGGACGCCGGACGAAGAAGTACCCCCAGAGCCCGAACCGGACGAGGGAGGGGTTACCTCGGATTCGGTCCCCTCGGTGAAGGTGGACATCCGGCTCTTCGCGCCACACCCGCACATCAGCGTGGCGGGAACCGACATCGGCCAGCGGATGCGTTCGTCCTCCCGAAGGATGCTCGCCTACCTGGCACTTCATCCACGCGGAGTCGGCACCGAGACCTTGACTGACGCCCTCTTCCCCGACAGCACCGAGAGCAAGGCCCGGGCGCTGCGCAACACCGCCTCCAGCGACATCCGCCGCGTCGTCCGCGATGCACTGGGAGACCCCGAAGCGGAGATCCTTCAGGTGGACTCGGGACGCTACCGGATCCGCAACGAGGTCGTCGATGTGGACGCGTGGCGATTCGACGCCGCGATGCGGGCGGTAAGCGAGGCCGCGGACCCCAGGGCACGCGAGGAACGCCTGCGCTCGGCGTCGGTCGAGTACGCCCAAGTCCTGCTGTCCGAGGTCGACTTCCCGTGGATCGAGGAGAAGCGCCAGGCGTACCGGCGAGCTGCCGCCGACTGCTTCGTGAGCCTGGCGAAGACAGCCGAAACCCCTGAACAGGCGCTGGCCTGGCTGGAACGCGCCCGCGAGTCCGATGACCTGAACGAAGCCGTCTACCAGGAGATCATGAAGGTCCATGCCGCGATGGATCGCCTGGACGCGGTACAGCGCACCTTCCAGGATCTCTCCAATCGTCTCAAGTCGATGCGGGCACGCCCCAGCGCTGCCACGAACAAGCTCTTCCACACTCTGACGACGGATGTTGCTCTCAGCGAATAGAGCCCGGTCAAACTCTTGAAGGGCTCTGCTCTCTGGTTACGCAGAGGTCTCGCTGTGAGAACAGTGATGTCTATGTGCCTCGTGAGGCCTTGTGTACTGAGTTCCATCTCCTGTTGGCTTTGTCCTGGTTCTGTCAGTTTCAGATGGCGTTCCGGATCTGCGGGCTTTGGGGGAAGCGTGCGCACCTTTTGGGGATGGTGTGCTTGCCGCTCCTGGTTCGCTTTGAGTGATCCGGAGGTGACCGGTCGTGCCGACCGGCCAGCAGCCGCTTGCGCGCGCGGTGTTTCAACGCATCGTCTCTCGCCGTGACTCCAACAAGCCGTTGCGCTCACGTGCGAAAAGCACGCTGCTGAAATTCACCGCAGTTGGTACTGGGCTTGTTCTCCTGCTGTCAGACTCCGTCTCCTCCGTACCGATGTACACCGGCATGCCGCGCCTCACTCCGGTGTCCGCTGCGGACGTGGTGACCCCAGACCAGGGCGACGGTTCTGCTGACGGTCTCTCACACGAGGCCGACAGCGCGTTGATCGAGGGCACCTCGACCGGCCAAGGGCCGGACGTGGATCCGCCCGAGGGGGCTCTGCCCCAGGAATGGCCGGACCTGCCCGAGGACGCGGACACGCTCGCTCCTCCGGATCCGGAGCCTGCGGGTCGCACCGTGGAGGAGGAAGCGGAGCCTGAGGTCACGGGCTTCGATCCGGACACGAGTGTGGAACTCGTCGAGGAGCGCGACGAGCACTCGCGCACGTTCGAGAACGAGGACGGCACCCTCTCCACCGACTTCTCCCTGGAGCCCCTCCACTTCGAGGAGGAAGACGGTTCCTGGGAGGAGATCGACCCCAGCCTCGTCCCCGAGAACTCTCTGACCTGGACCAACTCCGCCGACTCCAGGGAGGTGGACTTCGCCGCGAGCGCTGACGCGGACGCGCTCGCACACATGGAGCTGGACGAAGAACACAGCCTGTCCTTCTCCCTCGAAGGCGCTCAAGGAGCTCAGGGTGAGGTGTCGGAGGACGAGCCCGACACGATCGTCTACCCCGAGGCGCTGCCGGGAGTGGACATAGAGCTGACGTCGCTGATCGGTGGAGCGGTCAAGGAAACCATCTGGCTTCAGGAAGCCCCCGCGACGCAGGACGATGCCCGTTGGCGCTTCCCCCTGGATCTGGGTGCCCTGGATCCGGTCCAGCTCGAGGACGGCAGCATCGACCTCGTCAACGCCGACGGAGACACGGTCGGTCACATCCCCGCCGGGTACATGGAGGACTCGGACCGGGACCCCCACTCAGGGGACGGTGCCTTCTCCGAGGCCGTGGAGTTCACCCTCATCGAGGAGTCCGACGGATGGGTCCTGGAGGTGGTCGCCGACTTCGAGTGGCTCACCGACGAGAACCGCGTCTACCCGGTCGCGGTGGACCCCACGTCGACCTGGAACTACAACGCCTCGCAGGACACCTACGTCCAGAGCGGCTACAACACCTCGCGCTACACCGAGCAGCAGCTGAAGGCCGGAACCTATGACGGCGGCTCCCATCGAGCCGCCTCGTACCTGCGGTTCAACGCGATGGTCGACGAGCTGAGCGACCACAAGATCTTCGGAGCCAAGCTCTACCTGTTCAACCACTGGTCCTACTCGTGCACGCCGAGCCCGGTCTATGTGCACGAGGTGACCCAGTCCTGGTCCCAGAAGTCCATCTCCGACTATCCAGGACCGTCCTACAACTCCACCCCTCTGGGAAGCGAGAGCTTCGCGCGTGGCTGGATGCCGATCGGCGCGAGCTCCAGTTCCTGCCCCGCTCGGTACGAAGGCATCGACCTGGGAACGGGCGGCCGGGACCTGGTCCAGGCATGGGTGGACGGGGACAAGCCCAACCACGGCCTCAGCGTTCGGGCTTCCGCCACCGACAGCAACGGCTGGAAGAAGTTCGGCAGCCGGGAGTCGTGGGGCGCGCCGTACATGACGGTCACCTACAGCCCCTACCGTGCTGACTACGAGTTCGTCACCTCGCCGCCGGAGTTCGACCCGGCGCCCCACGCGAACCGCGGTACTTCGGTTGACGTTCAGGTGACCAACCGCGGCCACGAGACCTGGACCCCGGACAACGGCTACGAGCTCAGCTACCAGGTTTTCGATCAGGACGGGAACCGGGTCTACCACATCGCGCCCACCACCCCTATGCCCACGAACGTGGCGACGGGGGAGACGGTGACGGTCAACGCCAAGATCGATCCCCTGCCCCCTGGCACGTGGACCATCAAGTTCGACATGACCCACGAGGCCCAGTCGTTCGCGGCCTGGGGTGTCCCCAGGACGGCACAGGTGAGTCTGGAGATTCCAGACCTGCCCCCGCAGCTCCTGGACTACAGTCCCCGCGACGGTGCCCGGGTCGCGACGCTGACCCCGGAGTTCACCGCCCTGGGACAGAACAATGACGCCTGGCCGACCGAGGGCATGGAGTTCTGGTTCAACTTCTGCGACGGCGAGTGGCCCGACTGGGAGTGCGTGGACTCCGGGTGGCAGACAGAGACCTCCTGGCAGTTGCCCGACGGACTCATGGCGTGGGGCAACCAGTACTGGTGGAACGTCTTCGTCCGTGACGGCAGCCAGGAGGTCGAAAGCGGCTGGCTCCGGCTGATCGCCGACCCCGACCAGCCCGCCGTCACCTCCAACCTGTCCGGTAGTGACCCGGATGGGTATGGCACCGTCAACGCGTTCATCGGCAACTACACCCAGACCGTCACCGATGCTGTCGTACCGACCGTTGGTCCGCCGCTGAGCATCACGCGTACCTACAACTCCTCGGATCCCCGACAGGACGGCATCTTTGGTGCTGGCTGGTCCACCCGGTTCGACATGGACCTGGTGCGCGACGTGGACGGCACCGGAAACGTCGTCATCACCTACCCCAACGGCAGCCAGCACCGGTTCGCGCGCAACGCTGACGGAAGCTTCACGCCCCCGTCCGGTATGCACGCGGTACTCGCCGAGACGGCCACCGGTTGGCAGCTCATGGACAAGGCCTCCACCTCCTACGTCTTCGATGACACCGGGCGTCTCCTCGAAGTCACCGATCACCAAGGCCGGTCCCAGAGCATCGCCTACGACGCTTCCGGCAACATCTCCACCGTCACCTCGGACGGAGGCCGGTCACTCGACTTCGGATGGCAGAACGGCCGTGTCACCAGCGTGACCGCCCAAGGCGACGAGACCAGCGCCCAGTGGACCTATACCTACGACGGGCAGCGACTGACCGAGGCCTGCAACCCCGAACTCGAGTGCACCACCTACACCTACGCGACAGGGTCGCACTACCGGGCCGCGGCCATGGACGCCAACCCCTACGGCTACTGGCGCTTCGAGGAGGGCACGGGCGAAACCTCGGCCAACGAGGTCCCGACTCAGCTTGGGGGTGAGGACGCCGAGATCACCGGTTCGGCCCTCGGGGCCCAGGGCGCGCTCGCGGGTATTACCTCCAACGCTCTGGCCTCAGGGCAGGGGGCCTACGCCGAACTCCCCAACTCCATCCTGCACCGCGTAGGCGCGCGTATCACCGTGGAGGCGTGGTTCTCCACCACCGCCCAAGGCACGGTCATCGGAGCCCTGGACAAGCCCACCGACCCCACCCAGCGCACACAGCTCGTCTACGTGGGCAACGACGGCAAGCTCCGCGCCCAGTTCTGGACCGCTGACGGTGTGGACCCCATCACCACCGCACAGGCGGTCAACGACGGACAGTGGCACCACGTCGCCCTGACCTCGGACGGCACCTCCCAGACCCTGTACCTCGACGGTGAGGAGATCGGGTCGAAGACGGGACAGGTCGAACACCGCGACACCCGGTTCGTCTACGTCGGATACGGCATGGGCAACAGCGGGTGGCCCGAGACCCTCCCCTCGCTGGGAGACTTCCCCTTCGAAGGGCAGATCGACGAGGTCGCCGTCTACCAGCGCCCTCTTCACCCCGACACCATCGCGCTACACCACACTTCGGGCGTGGACCCTGCGGACCGGCTGGACACGGTCACCTCACCCGAGCTGAACCAGATCGCCAACCTGTCCTTCGACGAGAGCACGTCCCGGGTCAGCATCCACACCGACCACAACGGCGGTAAGTGGCTCTATTCAGACCTCCGCTACACGGGTGATGTCAACAACGAGGAACCCGAGGTCACCGCCGAGGTGGCGATCACGGACCCCAGAGTCGAGCTTTCCGCGACCCGCTATGACGCGTTGGCCGGATACCGCAGAGTCGGGGACGTCGACCAACTGGGCCACGAAACCACCTACGCCTACGACACAGGCGGCTTCCTGGTGGCGACCACCATGCCCAGTGGCGCCCAACTGCGCTTCTACAACGATGAACGAGGTAACCGGATCGGGCAGATGAGCTGCCGGGACGTGGCCGCCACCAACTGCTCCTGGGAGTGGTTCGGCTACCACCACAACCCGGATGACCCCTTCGATCCCCGCAACAACCAGCTCACCGCACACCACGACGCCCGTTCCGCGGACCTGCTCGATCCCACCTACCGCACCTGGTGGGCCTACGACACGCACGGCAACCAGGTCTCCGAGACCAGCCCGGCCACCGCGGACTTCCCGGACGGCCGCACGGTCCGCTACTTCTACACCGACGGCACAGAGGAGGCCACCGGCGGCGGAACCGTTCCGGCGGGACTCTTGGCCGAGTCCTGGGACGCAGACGGAGGCACGACCCGCTACTCGTACAACGGCCATGGTGACATCACGTCGGTGACAGAGCCCTCCGGCCTGGTGACCGAGTACACCTACGACGGTCTCGGGCGCGTACTGACCACCACGGTCACCACCAGTGACCACCCGAACGGCATCACGACCACTCGGACTTATGACGACGCCGGGCGTGTGCTCACCGAGACGGGGCCGGCGGTCACCAACGAGCTCACGGACATCGCCCATCAGGCGCGGACCAGCTTCGTCTACGACAAGGACGGCAACGTCGTCCGCCAGGCCGTCAGTGATCTGACCGGCGGTGAGCCCGACCGAACCACGCTGTTCGCCTACAACCAGTACGGACACCTGGTCGCCCAAACCGATCCTGAGGGCCGCACCGAGCACTTCGGCTACGACTTCACCGGTGCGCAGACCTACCACCAGGACGCATCCGGAACGGAGTTCCGGACCACCTACACCGCGCGTGGACACGTGGCCGAACGCACGATCGAAGGATGGGTCGGACACCCCGACGAGGACAATGCTCCAGCACAGCTGGTGCTCGAGTCCAACGCCTACGACCCGGACGGCCGCCTGGCCTCCACCACCGACGCTGTCGGACGCACCACCGCCTACACCTACTACGCCGACGGGCTTCCCGCACAGACCATCGCGGTTGGGGCGATGCTCAACGACGCCAACGAACCGCGCGACGTGGTCCTGGAGGAGTACACCTACGACGCGGCGGGCAACCCCGTACGCACAGTGACCAACGACGGGGCAACCCGCGTCGACATGGTGTGGAACGCCGACTCCCGCCTCGTCAGCGAAACCCTCGACCCGGAGGGGCTCGCGCGCGTCACCTCCCACACCTATGACGGACGTGGCAACACACTCTCGATCGCGCTGACCGATCCCACCGGCCGCACTGAGCAGACCCGGTACGCCTACGACGCCGGCGGCCGCGTGATCGAGGAAGCGGTGCAGATCAGCGGTGGCGAGCTCGTCACCAGCTACGAGGTCAACGAACTCGGACTGGTCACGGCCGTCACGGACCCGCGCGGGAACGAGGAAGGGGCCGACGCTTCCGCGTTCACGTCGCTGATGCGCTACGACGAACTGGGTCGACTGGTCGAGGAACAGCTTCCGCAGGTCGACATCGAGCACTACGGTGAGCCGACGGTCACCGATCGTCCCACCAGCAGGTTCGGTTACGACCTGGTCGGCAACCTCACCCACCAGCAGGACGCCGAGGGCAACACCTCCGTCTTCGGCTACGACCTCGTCGGACAGCAAACCGACAGCGAGGCACCGAGCTTCACCGGTGCGGACGGCACCCAGATCACGCCTCAGGCGCAGACCACCTACGACGAGCTCGGCCGTATCGCTACGCAGATCGACGCGCTGGGCAACACCCGCACCTACACCTGGGACCAGCTCGGCAACCTTGCCGGTATCACCGATCCTCCGCTGAACGAGGGCGCCGAGCCTGGCCAGTGGACGTTTGTCTACAACCCCGTTGGGGAGCTGCTCGCCACCACGAATCCGGTGGGCGCGCGCATCGAGGCCACGTACGACGACCTGGGCCGCCAGGTCACCGACACCCAGATCGAGCGCATCCCCGCCGCCGCGGCGTACACGACCAGGTACGCCTACGACGTCATGGGGAACACGACGTCCGTCACGGATCCCCTCGGCAACACCACCACCAACGTCTACAACGCCGCAGGGGAGCTGGCCTCGACCACTAATCCAGTGGGGGAGACCACCAGCTTCGGCCACGATCTCGCTGGGCGCCTGATTCGCGTAACGGATCCAATGGGGATCGAGCTCGTATCAGAATTCGACCAAGCAGGACGTCTCAACCAGGAAAAGCGATTTAACAGTACTGGCGAGATGGTCAGCTCGATCAGCTACGGTTTCGACTCAGCTGGTAATAACACGTCCGTCACCAACGAACTAGGTAACACGACCGAGTACCTTTATGATGCGGCGGGGCGGCAGGCCCAAATCATCGAGCCCGTCAGTACTGACGAAAGCATTAGCATCAGCTTCGGTTATGACGCTAATGGAAACCAGGTCAGGCTGACGGACGGAAGAGGGAATGACTTCCACTCTTCCTATAATTCACTCGGTCTGGTGTCACGAAGAATCGAACCGCCTACAGAGGCAACCCCTAGTGAAGCTGATCGCACATGGGAGGCCCATTATAACGCCGCTGGGCAACCAACGAGTGAGATTATCCCTGGCGGGATTGTGCACCGAAGGATCTTCGATCCTCTGGGAAACCTGACTTCGGAACAAGCTGACGTTCCCGGATATTCGTCACTCCAGCGCGAATTCGACTACGACCAGGTTGGTCGGATTACGCATATGCGTAAAACATCCGGAACGATTGAGATCGTCTATGACGATCGCGGAAATGATGTCCAGTACCTTGGTCCCGAGGTCGATAATACTGGGGGCTTGGCGGTACATGTGACCAAATCCTATGACGAGCTTAGTCGGCTCATTCGTCGAATGGATGCGGTTGGAACATCTGAATTTTCGTATGACGAGGCTGGGCGCGTCACTGAGCTCACTGACGCAGCAACACGTTCCGAGCAAGTAATTCAGAGGGACCCGGTTGGTAGGCCTTCTACCGTCGAGACCGTAGGCGGAGCAACCAGGAACTTCCAGTACAACGACCTTGGTCAGCTGGAATCGGATGCCCTCCTCGATGTAAATGGACAGAAGACCGCAGAGACAGTATACGAATATAATTCTGCCGCTCAGATGACAGCGCGTTCTGTTTCTGGGCTGGAAGGTTCCGGAGTTTCCAGCTATGAGTACGATCAGGCAGGTCGGCTGACTTCCTGGACAGACCATTCGGGTGAAACAACAAATTATGAATGGGATGCATCCGGAAACCGAGTGCGCACGGGAGAAGTTACGGCGACGTATGACGAGCGCAACCGGTTGATTGCAACCAGTGAGGGCGAACAGAGAACGTATTCTCCCAGGGGTACGCTAGATTCTGTAGTCAGCGGTGGCAGTGAAGTCACTTATGATTTCGATGGTTTTGACCGACTCCGGTCGACAAGTGGTTCCTCGTTCGAATATGAATATGACGCGCTCGGACGCATTAGCGAACGCACTTCGACCGAGCACGGGACGCAGATATTCAGGTACGACTCACTTGCAAATAACCCAAGCGTAATCGCGAACGATGAAGGCGTCCCGGTTTACTCCTATGGGCGCGACCCAGAGGGTAATCTTCTGTCAATCACAGAAGATGGACAAGAGCCAAGGCTCGCGTTTAACGATCGGCACACTGATCTCGTTGGAACTTTCTCTGACAGCGGAGAGATTATCTCTTCAGTCTCATACGGCCCGTTCGGTCAGAAAACTAGTACTAGTCAACAGAGCCTTGGGTTCCAAGGAGAATGGACAGATCAAGAGACCGGCCTGGTCAATATGCATGCCCGATGGTATGAGCCAGGTGCGGGCGCGTTCATCTCACGTGATCCGATGACTTTGACAGCTCCCCCTACAGGGATGCTGAACCGATACATCTATGGTGCTGGAGATCCGCTTTCTTCGACCGACAGAAGTGGTTACTTGCGGGACTGCATCATTGCTTGCGGTGGCGGTCGTCCCAGGTTTGCGGGTGAGGGCAGAGCGCCCAGCCCTAGCACGGGCAATGCTGGCGCCAATCGTCCAGACACGAGGGCTGGTAGGACAGGTGGATCTCTGACGAAGAATTTTGGCCGAGGAGGCGCGTACAAACCGAAGCCTGGCCCTTGTGTGTGTTTCCCCCGGCGTCCTTCGACACAGACCGCGTCCGCTACAGGCTCGGATATCGTGATCCGATCTCCTGGAGCTCCACCTATTGTATGGGTGTCTCCACGGCTTCTCGGTCCGGGTGGTGGGCTTCTTCGTTACATTGAACCGGTCGTTTGGGTGGATCCACGTCTAGACATCCTCGATACGATTCTCAACACGCCACAGCCTCGACCCCCGATGGAAGACCTGTGGGATCAGGATGATGTCGATGAATATCGGAACCAGCAAGAACATGATAATTCGAATATCGAGCAGGTTGCTTCCGATGCTTTCGGAGACGAAGATTATCGTCCGAATATCGAAACACTAGAGGAGCTCTTCCCTGGCGTCGATTTGAGTGGTGGAAGCGGCTATGGGGGCGGTAGCTGGGATCCATGGAGACTTCGAATCAGAAGGGAAAAGAAGTGCGATATGGACATCCCAACAGATCACCCGTCCTATTACTATGCTCCTATGACCAGGTTTGGGGAGGGGGACGGTGACTGCCGTGCAACAGGAACTCTGGCCTTGATCGGCCCAGAGAATATCCGGCCTTGGAGAGAAGATCCGAAGTGGAAGCCTGCTGGATACAACAGGCTTCCCTATAATAATCGAGCCGCGATGCATCTCATAGGAAACCAGCTTGGCGGCTCCAGAGACACAATGAGGAATTTTGTTGCTGGATATCAGCGCGACGCAAACGCGCCCAATATGTCCATCCTGGAAGGAGAGATCAGGAGGGCAATCGAGGGAACCAGCAACAATCCTGGGCAAAGAGTTCTCTATGGTGTCGTTCCCATCTACTCTGAGGATCCAGCAATCCCCGAAGAGATTCGCATGATTGCTATCGGTGAGAACGGGTATTATCTCAACTGCACGGTGTATAATAGCCCAACGCGCAAGCCCGACTGTACTTCTAGATGAAATCTGAGGTGAGTAACATGTCGAATGGAAGTCAAATATTCAGTTTTGCCGACCCAGGGCAGCATGTTGTTGCTCGAATGGTAGACGAACCTGTTCGAGAGGTGCTAGGAATCTCTAGCTATCCTGCCGAGTTGGTGGTCGATTCACCTTTTGTTTCTGGATCCCTTAGAATTTTTGTGACTTTGGAAGACTTGCGTGACTGGGGCCGCTGCATGGATGATTTGGAGAGAGGAGAATCAATTGTTTGGCCGCCTGAGCATCGTAGTCCAAGAGTAGAGATCTCGGTCGATGAGGAACTGGTAGTCGAGATTATCGACGCGCCTTCGAGCCAAGTCTCTGTGCGTGTACCTTTGGATATCGAATATGAGGATTCAATTGAGAATAATAGGATTCTTTTGAATAATATCTTGAACCGTTTTTCTTAGCGGGGTCTTCTCATGGATCTAACCTGAATTCCTGGATGTGGCGCGTCCCAGAACGCAGCCCAGTTGTTGCAGTTCGTCCATGGTGTGTTCTCTCAAGGCGCGGCCTATGGGATGTGAGTGCGAGCAGGCGTAGGTCGTGGTTCACCATCTGGTTTGATATTGAAGATTCTCAATGGAATTGAGATGAGGATTGCGAACTGTATATTGTCAGCGCATGGTCTCGTAGTGCCTAACTTATTTTGACGTCGTGCTACTATTCCTGACGTCGGTGCCGCAGATAATGCTGCATCGTGCAGGCTCAAGTGGTCCACACGTCGGTCACGGCGCTGGTTGAGTCAGTGACGCAAGTCAGGCGTCTAGGACAGCCGAGATATCGATTGAACGAGGGATTGCACCACATATTGGAGGCGCCCCCACTAAGAGCTCATCTCATTTGGGTTTTCGGTAGCCTGGTCGGGTGTCGATGGTGGAACGGCTGGTGCCGGACGAGCTGTGGGAACTGTTCCAGCGGGTGGTGCCTGAGGCACCCAACCGCCCCCAGGGCGGCGGGTGACGCAGACACAGCGACCGGCAGGTGCTGGCCGCGATCATCTTCGTGGCCACCACCGGCTGCACCTGGGCCCAACTCCCACCCGTGTTCGGTCCCTCCGGGCCCACCGCGCACCGCCGCTTCACCGAGTGGACCCGTGCCCGAGTCTGGGCCAAACTCCACCGCCTGGTCCTTGACGAACTCGGCGCCTGCGGTGAGCTGGACTGGTCGCGATGCGCGATCGACTCGGTCAACATGCGTGCCCTCACAGGGGGGAGCTGACGGGTCCGAATCCTGTCGATCGGGGCAAGAAGGGTTCGAAGATCCACCTGATCACCGACCGGTCCGGTCTGCCCCTGTCCATGGCGATCTCCGGGGCCAACACCCACGACAGCCAGGCCCTCCAACCCCTGGTGCGAGGGATACTGCCCATCCGTTCCCGTCGAGGACCTCGACGGCGCAGGCCTGCCAAGCTGCACGGGGACAAGGGCTATGACTATGACCACCTACATCGATGGCCCCGCGAACGGGGGATCGTCCAGCGCCTGGCCCGTAAGGGCCTGGAGTCCTCCTAGCGGTTGGGGCGGCACCGGTGGCAGGTCGAGTGCACCCATGCCTGGCTGGCCGGATGCCGTCGCCTGCACCGTCACTACGAGCGCAAGGCCGACCACTTCCTCGCCTTCACTGGCATCGCCTGCACCCTCATTTGTTTCTGCAGATTCACCAAATGAGACGAGTTCTAAACCCATGCTGAAGGACTCTTGGACTTATATGATGGTTCGTTATTTTCTGCGGTTGGTGACAGTTATTTTATCTCTTGCTTTGTTGTCTGCATGTAGCCCGTCCGGTAATCAAGATATCTCTGACTGGAGTTCGGAGTTTGGCGAATACATCTCGCAGGACGTTGAGTGGAATTGGTGTCGTACGACAGAAGAGATTCGTCGGGATTTTTTGGATGAAATAAATAGTATTCAGGCGTCAGATCTTTCCTTTCAAGAGTCATTAGAAGCGGAGAGGGAAGCAGAAGGAGTGGCCCAATGGCGTTCATCTCTTGAATGCTCGAGTATCAGGGTTCCACTTGATTACAGCAACCCTGGTGGTGCTGATATCAGTCTCCGGGTTATCCGTAGGAAGGCCACCGAAGATTCTAAGGATAAGACTGGTACTATTATCGTCCATCCGGGCGGACCAGGAATTTCGGGTGTTGATCTACTGAATAGCCCTCTGTTTGAGGGTGAGGCCCTGGGATCTTTCGACCTGGTGAGCTTTGATCAGCGGGGATTTTCTAGCGGCAACAAGGTTGAATGCGTTAGCTCACAATCAGTTGCTGGCATGAGTGCCGTCCTAGATGGGAATGACGATCTCAGTAGTTCTACCTCTTCTTTGCTGGAGGGGGTTGTCGATGCTTGTGTATCCAGTTATGGGGATGACTTTCTTCGTAACATGGGAACAGAAAATGTTGCCCGAGACGTGGATATAATTAGAATTCTTCTTGGTGAAGATCAAATCAACTTCGTTGGTTATTCTTATTCTGCATACCTTGGCATGCACTACGCCAATCAATTCCCTTCTCGTGTCCGTTCATTGGTTCTCGACAGCCCTGTCTCTATGGAAGGTACTGCCCTCGACATGGCACTAGGTCAGTATCGAGCTATCCACAGTGCCTGGGATAGGTTCTCTGAGAAGTGTTCAGAGGATGATCGCCCGTGCCCTGTTGATGATCCATCCTCCCTTTCTTCTCTCATTGAATCTATGGCCGATGAAGGGATCGTAGTTAACGGGGTAGAGGGAGACCGTTATCTTCTTTCTAGTTGGGTAGTTGGTCGTCTATATCGTGAGAGTGACTGGTCGACTCTTAGAGAAGTCTTGGATTATGCTTCGTCGGGGGACATGCAAGAGGTTCAGGGGGTCCTTGATAGATACATCATTGATCCTCTTCATATTTACCAGGGTCCTGCGCTCGCGACATTGTGTGCAGACCGGGGGCATGGTGTTTCTGTGCAAGACTACATCGACGCTTTTGAGAATTTGGAAGAAGAGTCCATATTTTCCGGTATTGCGGTACGGGGATCTCCATGTGCTTACTGGCCGAAGCCTGATTATGTGAGTCCTCTTCCTCTCTCCCAGGCAGACTTCCCTGTACTCGTGGTCGGCGCATCGTTTGATCCTGCAACTCCCTACGAGTGGGCAGATGAACTGGCTTCGCAGTTGTCGAATGCATCATTGGTTACTCATGGTGAAAATTTCCATGCGATTGCTGGGCACAGAGTGAACGATTGCATTGATGGGTTGGTTGAAGATTTCCTGGTTTACTTGGAGAATCCGAGCGAAGATAATGATTGTTCCCGTTGATGTTTTGTTTATTGTGTTTGATTAGGTTATTGGTCTCCGCTGTGAGGTCAGAAAATCCGCACTCAGTAACGCTCATTTCAGTCCCTTTGTCTGCGGCCACATGGTGGTGGGCTGGACTGTTTATCTTGGTGTGCTTGTGTATAGCGACGGTTGTCAGGGGTCGGTGAGGGGTCGCGCGGGGAGCCTCGCGGCTTGGCACTGACAGTGCAGGTCAGGTGGGGTGCTGAGGGGCGTCTACGCAACCCTGACATATATGCCTTCCGCTGGTCTCTCCTCGTCGCGGTGGGGCGGGGTGGGTGAGGGGGCGTGGTTGTCGGGGAGTTGATGTCCAATCCGGGGTCGTGGGTGGCTTCTTTCTGGGGTGAAGGATGTTGTCGACCCGGGAGGTGTGAGCTGATGCGGCGCTTGGACGAGAGCAGGCGGTGCCAGCACGAGCCGCGGCTGTACGCGGTGGGAGGACGAGGTCACCGTCGAGCGCTCGGGTTGCGGAACGTGTGCTCGCAGGCGGAGGGAGCTGCGCTGCGGGTCGCCGGATACTCCGAGCGCCTGGCGCTGCTCGACGATCTGCGCAGGCTCGCCTCGTACCTGGAGGCGAACCCGGACCTGCCCGTGGGAGAGATGACACGGGTGGAGATCGTCTACTTCACCGAGGGGTGCGACGGGTACCAGCAGGACGAGGTGGCGCGTCTGGCGGGCGTGATGGAGGTGGCGCCGCGCTGGGAGGGGGACCACTACGTGAGCGAGAAGCGGATCGGGCAGGCGGGGTACCGCGTGGTGTCCATCCCGGAGAGCGCGAGGGTGAGGGAGAGGCCGCTTCGACGGAGTCGGTGAGCCGTTCCTCTGGTTCGGGCCCTGGGCGTCGCCCAGGGTCTTTCTGTGTGCCGCTGACCTGCGGATAGGCGATAGCTGAGTTATCCACAGAGTTTTGGGGAACCGGTTGCGGAGGCGGGGTCGGCTATCTACTCTGGAGAACAGATTTCGCCTCTGGATTTCCCTCCTCGGTGAGAGTGTCGTTTTCGCACTTGGACACTTCCCAGAACACTTATCGCCTTGTCAGCGATAGGTCAGGGGTTCAAATCCCCTCGTCGGCCCCTGCCCCGAATGACGAGTCCCTTTCGCACCCGTGCGGCCGGAGGGTGGTTACCGAACGGTAGGGTTTGGGCGTCGCGGACGGACGGGAGACGACTGTGCCCGAGCTCGACCTCAGCGCGTTCACCGAGGACAACGACGGCTCACCGAGGCTGCGTGCCTACGTGGCCCGACCTTCGGGGGAGGGGCCGTGGCCGGGGGTGGTGCTGGCCCACGAGGCCTACGGCGTCGACGCCGAGATGCGTCGCCACGCCGACCGCCTCGCCGAACTCGGCTATCTCACCATCGTCCCCGACCTGTACAGCGAGGGCGGCCTGATGCGGTGCATCGTGCGGGTGATGCGGGCCCTGTCCGTCGGGCACGGGCGTGCGTTCACCGACATCGCCGCCGGGCGCGAGTGGCTTCTGGAGCAGCCCGAGTGCACGGGGAGGATCGGGGTCGTCGGCTTCTGCATGGGCGGCGGGTTCGCGATCGCGACGGCTCCCCGGTTCGACGCCGCCGCGCCCCACTACGGCGTCACGCCCTATGACGTGCGCGAGGCCGTCCGGGGCGCCTGCCCGACCGTCGCCAGCTACGGGGCGAGGGACAAGATGGTGCCGGGCGGTGCCGTCAAGCTCAGGGCGGCGCTGGACGAGGCGGGTGTGGTCAACGACGTGAAGGAGTACCCGAACGCCGGTCACTCCTTCATGAACGTCGCGCCGAACGGTCCGCGGTCGCTGCAACTGGTCCTGCGCGCCTTCGGGGTCAAGCGGGATCCCGAGTCGGCCGCCGACGCCTGGCGCCGCCTGGACGCCTTCTTCACCGAACACCTGGGTGGCGGGCGGGGCTGACCGGCCAGACCCGTGGCCGTAGTCCCACCCCCGGTTCGGGGCCGTTGGAGGCGGGGCGGGGAGTATGAGGCCATGGCGAACGAACGCGATGCGACGACAGTCCAGGCCTGGAAGGCGATCGGCGGATCCGCGGACCTGAGCGCGAAGGTGTCCTACCGGGGCGCGGGAGAGGTGCTTCCCGCCGTGCTGCCGGTGCGGGAGCTCGCACGCGCGACGGTGGGGGCGTGCTCGCTCGCCGCGGCCGAGCTGTTGGCCGCGCGCGACGGGGGGACCGTCCCCGGGGTGGAGGTGGACGAAGCTGCGGTCGCCACCGCGTTCACCAGTGAACGGCACCTGGTGGTGGACGGCCGCGCGCTGACCCCCTTCGCGCCCCTGTCGGGTTTCTGGAGGACCGCCGACGGGTGGGTGCGCACCCACGCGAACTACCCCCACCACCGTGCCCGACTGCTGGCCGCTCTGGGGATCGACGGCGGTACCGGCCGCGGCGGCACGAGCGGGAAGGACGACGGCGGGGCGGCGCTGGTCGGGCGACTCACCGAGACGTTGGCGGGGCTCACCGCACAGGAGGTCCAGGAGAGGGTCTACGCGGCCGGCGGCCTGGCGGTGGCCGTGGCTCCCGAGCCGGGCAGGGGGTCGATCACGCGTGGTCAGCCCCTGGCCGAGACCGTGGCGGCCGGGGGGACCGGCGGGCGGCGGTTGTCGCCCGCGGACGTGCCCGCCGCCGGGGTGCGGGTCCTGGACCTGACACGGGTCATCGCCGGGCCGGTCGCCACCCGGACGCTCGCCCTGCTGGGAGCGGACGTGCTGCGCGTGGACTCACCCGGCCTCCCGGAGGACCCCGACAGCCACATCGACACCGGGTGGGGCAAGCGCTCCACCCTGCTGGACCTGGACTCGGCCGAGGGGCGGGGCGTCTTCCTCGAGCTGCTGGACTCGGCCGACGTGGTCGTGACCGGGTACCGGCCCGGATCCCTCGACCGGCGCGGTCTGGCGGCCCGGGAGCTGATGGCTCGCCGCCCCGGCCTGGTCGTCGCCCAACTGTGCGCCTGGGGGTGGTCGGGCCCGTGGGCCGACCGGCGGGGGTTCGACAGCCTGGTGCAGGCGGCTCGCGGTATCGCGGCGATCGAGGCGGGCTCCGAGGGGCGTCCGGGCGTACTGCCCGCCCAGGCACTGGACCACGGCACCGGTTACCTGCTGGCCGCGGGGGTGCTGCGGGCGCTGTGCGAACGGCAGACCGACGGCCGGGGCCGCCTCCTGCGGTTCTCCCTGGCGGGGACCGCCGACTGGCTGCTGAACGACGTCACCTCCGAGCCCGTCCGGGAGGGCGCCTACGAGGCCGCCGACTGGCTGACGGAGACCGCCTCCCCCTACGGGCCGCTACGTCACGCCCTTCCGCCGGTCCGCTACGAGGGATCACCCGGGACCTGGGCCGGTCCCCCCACCCGCTGGGGCACCGACGACGCCGCCTGGCTGGGGTCCGGGGAACAGGGCGCGTGACGGAGGCGGGCAAAGGGCTGGGCAGCCCGCCCAGGGAACGGCCGCGGAACCTTTCGCGGAGCCCTGGAAACGTCGGACGACCCCTGTAGATTACGCGGAGCGCGTCCTCCGGCTGTGCGCGTGGGCGGTGCCGCGGGGAGGACCGACAGACGTGAGGGACGGAGAGGGAGGAGAACCGGAGATGATTCGCGGGCTTCAGGCCGTCGCGTTGGACTGTGCGGAGCCGGTACGGCTCGCGGAGTTCTACGCGCGACTGCTCGGCGGGCAGGTCGTGGTGGATCCCAAGGACCCGGACTGGGTGGAGGTGCGCGGGTTCGAGGGGACGCCGCTGGCCTTCCAGCGGGTGCCGGACTACCGCCCGCCGCAGTGGCCGGGGGAGGAGGNTGCACCTGGACTTCGACGTGGACGACATCGAGGCGGACGAGAAGCGCGTGCTGGAGCTCGGCGCGACGGTACTGGAGCGCACCGACCAGCTGCACCCGGAGGCCAACTGGCGGGTCTACGCCGACCCGGCGGGCCACCCCTTCTGCCTGTGTCTCCACTGAGGGCCGGGACCGCTGAACCCGGGCGGGGCCGTGACCGTCCAGGCACACGGGCCGTCCCGGGACGAGGCGGCCTATGATGCCGCCTATGGCACCCTTGGGCGAGGACGGAACGGCTGTGATCGACGACGGGCGCATCGTGCGCGGTGGCACACGCCGTGCGGCGATCCTCGCCGCCGCGACCCGTGAGTTCGGGCGCAAGGGGTACGAGAGCGCCCGCATCGCCGACATCGCCCGCGAGGCGGGTGTGACGGACGCGGGAGTACTGCACCACTTCCCGCGCAAACGCGACCTCTTCGTCGCCGTCGTCGAGCTACGGGAGGACGTCTACCGCGAGGTCCACGACCACGAGCCCGCCAGCGTCCGTGAGCTGTTCGACGGGATGGTCGCCGCGGTTCGCCGCGCCAGCCGGGACCCGGACCTCGTCCGGTTCCGCAGGATGCTCACCGGCGCGGCGGGTATCGAGGGGCATCCCATCGGGGACCGCCTCCGGAGGAACCTCGAACGCGCCCTGGACATGTTCGTCCCGGTCGTGCGGCGCGGGGTCGAGTCCGGCGAGCTGGCCGCGGACACCGACCCCGAACAGGTCGTCCTGGAACTGCTGGCCCTGAACGAGGGCATCCGGGACCAGTGGGTCACCCTCCCGGAACGTGTCGACTACGTCCGCGCCTTCACCCGCGCGGTGGACTCCCTCCACCGGCGCATCGCCGCGTCAGCCGACCGCCAGTAGCCGGTCGCGCAACCGTGCGAGCGTGCGCGCGTCCAGACCATGTGCCGTCAGGTACGTGGTCGCGCCGCCGTACCGTTCGTCCAGCCGCTCGAACGTCTCCTCCATGACGTGGGCGGGACTGCGCGTGACCAGTGCCTCGACCCGCGGCGTGATCTCGACCCCCATGGCGCGTACGGACGAGAGCACGCCGTCGGCCCACGCTCCGCCGAGGTGGGTCTCGCTCAGTGCGTAGTCGGCGACGACCGCGTCCCGGTCCACCCCCACAGCGTCCAGGAGGAGCGCCACGGCCAGCCCCGTGCGGTCCTTTCCCGCGGTGCAGTGCACCAGGACGGCGCCGTCCCGGGTGTCGGCGACGAGGCGGGCGAGGCGCGCGAAGGTGCGACCGGCGCAGTCCAGCAGGCGCGCGTAGACGCGGTTCAGCGTCGGGACGTCCGTCAGGGCGCCGACGGCGCCGTCCAGTAGGGGCATGCGGACGGTGGCGGGATGCACCGCCGGGGTGTTCGCGGTCTCCCTTTCCGAACGGAGGTCGACCACCAGGGCGAAGTCGTCGCGGAGTGCCGCGCGGCCGGCGTCGGTCAGCCCAGCGGGCCCGGCGGAGCGGCACAGCGTTCCGGGGCGGACGTTCGCCGCCGGGGCGCGTGGCCCTCCGAGGTCGCGGAAGTTGACGAGGCCTTCGGGCGCGCGGACGGGTGTCGTGGTCACGGGGTCGCGTCCTCGGTGTGGGTGGGGGCGGGGCGGTGCGTGGTCGTGGGGGTGCGTCGAAGGACGGAACGGAGGCCGGGCAACACCGCGAGGGAGAGCAGGACCGCGACCGCGCCCGTCAGGTAGAGGGAGGCGTAGTTGTTCGCGTGTCCGGACACCGGGTCCGGGCCGCCCAGGGTGAGGGCGAGGGGGGCGAGCGCGGGCGCGACCGACTGCGGGATCGTCTTGGCGAGGTTGAAGATGCCCAGGTACTTGCCCTTCTCGTCGGCGGGCAGCGTCCGCATGACGAGAGCGAGGTCGATCGAGTAGTACACGCCGAGGGCGAAGCCCGCGATGACCGTGCTGGCCCAGAAGACCGCGAGGTCGCCGCTGTAGGCCTTCATGAGCAGCGACGCCGCCATGGCCGCGGTCGCCGCGACGACGAACGGGCCGTAGTCGCCCCGGCGCGACGCCAGGTACCCGCACGCGAAGGCGGCCGCGGTGTTCAGACCGGCTCCCGCGACCGTCGCCACCGAGGTCAGGGACACCGCGTCCGCCTCTCGCATCCCGAGCCGCTCGATCAGGTAGAAGAGGCCGAACGTCCCCACGATCGTGTAGCCGAACTGCATCACGCAGCGCTGCACCCACACGAGCGAGAACCGCGGTACGCGCAGCGGGTTGAACAGGAACGCCCGGAACACGTCCCGGATCCTGCGGTCGGGGCGTTCGCGGTCGGAGGCGGGAGCGTCCGGGACGGTCGAGCAGACCACGCCCACGATCACGAGCGAGACCATCGGCATCGCCAGCATGACGACGGGCAGGTTGTCGGCGAACACCGCGGCCACCAGCATCGCGGGGACGATACCGAGGAAACCGAAGGCGCCGAACACGCCCGACGCCGTCGCGCGCTGCTCCTCCGGAACCTGGTCGGCGAGCATCGCGTTGAGCGCGGCCAGGACGGCGTTGTAACCGACCTGCCCGAGCGCCCAGGCCGCGGTGAGCCAACCGACACCGGGTGCCACCAGCATGAGGACCGCGCTCACCGCGCCCAGGAGTGATCCGGAGACGATCCACGGGCGGCGGCGACCGAAGCGGGACCGGGTGCGGTCGGACAGGTGGCCCCAGACCGGGTTCGAGACCAGGGCGGCGACCGCCCCGACCGCCGTGACCAGCGCCAGCGAGGCTTCCTTCGTCTCCGGCGCGATCTGCAGGGTTTTGAGGGAGAGCGAGACGACGAGCGCTGTGGCGAGGGGCCCGATCGCGGCGAGTTCGATCAGGGCGAGCAGGTAGAGGCGTGATGTGGGGATGCGCCCCGGTGGGCGAGGGGATCTGGGTGGCACGGCGGCGGTCCTTCGGTCTGTGTGTACTCGTTGGTGAGGTGCTGGGCGTGTGCCCGAGCGTCCGACGCGAGCGTAGGGAGCCGTCCCGACCCCGGAGCTGAATACCTAGTGGCCACTAAGTAATGCTTAGTGAACACTAGGTCCGAGGGGTGTGGTCCCTGTTCAGCGCGTCCTAGCGTGAGCGCATGCACATGATCGACACACCTTCCCCGGCCGCTTTCTCCCCCCGCGTGGAGGAACTCCTCGACACCATGACCGTGGCGGAGAAGGCCGGCGCCCTCCTCGTCGCGCGGGTGACGATGAACCCGGACGGCACCCCGTGGGAGGGCGCGGACGCCGAATCGCCGTTCGGCTTCACCCCGACCACCGAACTGCTCCTCGAGCGCCACGTCGGGGCGCTCACGTTGATGAACATCCCTGGAGTGGAGGAGCTGGCGCGTTGGGGCGAGGCGATCCGGGCCACCGCGGCGCGAACACGGCTGGGCATCCCGGTCGCGGTCGGATCGGACCCCACGCACGGCCGCGGTCGCAACGGCCAGGTCAGCCAGAGCGGCGCGGGTTTCAGCACGGTGACCGAACCCGTCGGACTCGCCGCCACCTGGGACGCGGGGCTGGTCGAGGAGGTCGCCCGGATGATGGCGGGCGAGCTGCGCGCGGCCGGGATCCACCTCGCGCTGCATCCCATGGCCGACCTGGCCACCGAACCACGGTGGGCGCGGGTCGCGGGGACCTTCGGAGAGGATCCCGGGCACGCGGCCGCGATGACGCGGGCCTTCGTCCGCGGCCTTCAGAGCGGCGGCGCGCACGAGAGGGTGCTGGCGACCGCCAAGCACTTCCCCGGCGGCGGCCCGCAGCGGGGCGGTGCCGACGCCCACTTCGAGCACGGAGCGCACACGGTGTATCCCGGGGGCCGCTTCGACGAGCACCTCGTACCGTTCGCCGCCGCGATCGACGAGGGCGTCGCGATGATGATGCCCGCCTACGCCGCGCCGCTGGGCCTCGACCACGACGAGGTGGGATTCGCCTTCCAGCGGGGGATCGTCACCGACCTGCTGCGCGGTCGGCTCGGCTTCGACGGGGTGGTGGTGACGGACTTCAACGTCGTGACGGGCATGCGTCTGCCGCGCCTGGGGATCGAACTGCCGGTGCGCGCCTGGGGACTCCTCCACCTCCCGCCGGTCGAACGCGTCGCGCGCCTGTTCGACGCCGGTGTCGACCAGCTCGGTGGAGAGGACGACCCGACACTCGTCCTGGAGGCCGTCGACCGCGGCCTCGTCACCGAGGAGCGCCTCGACGCCTCCGTCCGGCGGGTGCTGCGGGACAAGGAGCGGCTCGGCCTGCTGGACGACCCGTCAGCCGGGGCGGTCGGCCCCGTCACCGTCCGCGAGCGCGTCGCGACCGCACGGCACACGGCGCTCGCCCGCCGGGCGCAGGCGGCGTCCGTCGTCGCCCTGACGGGCCGTCCGGTCCGTCTCGGCCGGGGCGTGCGCGTCTACGCGGAGGGCGTCGACCCAGGTGTCCTCGCCGGGTACGCCGAACCGGTGGACACCGTGGACGACGCCGATCTCGCGATTCTGCGGCTGGCCGCGCCCTTCGACCACCACCCGGACGGAAGCCTCGAAGCCGCCTTCCACTCCGGGAGCCTGGAGTTTCCGGAGGAGACCGTCCGGCACGTGGAGCGCATCGCCGCCTCGGTCCCCGTGGTCGTCGACGTGTTCCTGGAACGGGCGGCCGTGCTGACCCCGATCGCCGCCATCCCGGACGTGACACTCCTGGGCACCTTCGGTGTGGACGACGGCGTCCTCCTCGACGCCGTGAGCGGTCGGGCGGCCGTGAGCGGACGGCTTCCGTTCGACCTGCCCCGCTCCGACGCGGCCGTCGCCGAGGCCCGGGAGGACACGCCTTTCGACACCGCCGACCCGCTCTTCCGGTTCGGGTACGGCCTGCGCTGGTCCGCCAGGACCTGAGCTCCACGGCCGGACACCGCTCACCTCGGGTCGGCGCGCCCCCCGAACCCGGCTCGGTGACGGCGGTCCGG
>NZ_ANBC01000713.1 GCF_000341125.1 Nocardiopsis lucentensis DSM 44048
GCCTCGGCCCGGGGCGTCGACAGCGTCGGCGCCGCGGGGCTGGAAGCGTCCCCGTAGTATGGGAGCGCTCCCAACACTGAAGGGTCCCCCATGACCGACCCCGTCCTGCCCCCGGAACTGCTCTTCGGCACCGCCACCGCCGCCTACCAGGTCGAGGGCGCCGCCCACGAGGGCGCGCGCGGCCCCTCCATCTGGGACACCTACTGCCGCACCCCCGGACGCGTCACCCGGGGCGAGACCGGTGACGTGGCCTGCGACCACTACCACCGCTACCGCGAGGACGTCGCGCTCATGGCCGACCTGGGCGTGGACCTGTACCGCTTCTCCGTGGCCTGGCCGCGGATCCAGCCCACCGGCAGGGGGCGCCCCAACCCGGAGGGGCTGGCCTTCTACGACCGCCTCGTGGACACCCTCCTGGAGACCGGAACCGAACCCGTCATCACCCTCTACCACTGGGACCTGCCCCAGGCGCTGGAGGACGAGGGCGGCTGGCGGGGCCCGGG
>NZ_ANBC01000714.1 GCF_000341125.1 Nocardiopsis lucentensis DSM 44048
GGACACCGCCCACCGCTTCGCCGAGTACGCCCGCGTCGTCGCCGACCGCCTGGGCGACCGCGTGCATCGCTGGATCACCCTCAACGAGCCCTTCTGCTCGGCGTTCCTCGGCCACGCCGTCGGCCGCCACGCCCCCGGGACACGGGAGGGCACGCCCGCCCTGGCCGCGGCCCACCACCTCCTGCTCGCCCACGGCCTGGCCGTCAGGGAGTTGCGCGCGGCCGCGCCCGGCCAGGTGGGGATCACCCTCAACCCCGACCACCTACTGCCCGCCACCGGCTCCGAAGCCGACCGGGCGGCGGTGGAGCGGGCCCGTACCCTGCACAACCGGGTCTGGCTCGATCCGATCCTCACCGGCGCCTACCCCGACAACGAGGAGGAGACCTGGGGTCCGTTGGCCGACGGCTCCTACCGTGCCGAGGGCGACCTGGACGTCATCGGCCGGCCCCTGGACTTCCTGGGGATCAACTACTACCGGCCCATCAAGCTGCGCGACGCCCCACGCAACGAGGCCGACCCCGCGCGGCGCACCGCGGCGGACATCGGCGTCGAGCAGGTCCCCTTCGAGGACGTGCGGCACACCACCATGGGCTGGCCGGTGCTCCCCGACACCCTCACCGACCTGCTCGTCGACCTCGACCGACGCTACCCGGGCCTGCCGCCCGTCCTCATCACGGAGAACGGCTCCGCCGAGGACGACCGGCCCGACGGGAGCGGCCGGGTCCGCGACCGCGAGCGCGTCGACTACCTGCGCGCGCACCTGGCCGCCCTGTCCCGCGCCCTCGACGCGGGCGTGGACGTACGCGGGTACTTCGTGTGGTCGCTGCTGGACAACTTCGAGTGGGCCCACGGCTACGACCGGCGCTTCGGGCTGGTCCGCGTCGACTACGAGACGTTGGAACGCCATCCCAAGGACAGCTACCGCTGGTACCGCGACTTCCTGGCCGCGCACCGCGCCCGCCGGACCTTCCAACCCACCACGGCCCGGGAGGAATGACCTCCCGGCCTCCGGGACCGTCTCCGTACCCGGAGCGGGGCCCGGTACCGGAGAGGGCTCCCCTACCGGAGCCCCCGCCTCCCGAGAGCGCGTCCGGACTCGTGAGCGGTTCCCGTCGTGTGCGGACCGGACACCCCCGCCAAGGACGACACGCAGCTCTTCGCCTTCGGTGGGGGCGTACTCGACGCGCACCGGGACGGTGCCTGAATCCGGGAGCGGTGTCGTCGGGCGCCTGGCCGGTCATCCGTGCGAGCCTCGGGGGGACCGTCGTCGTTTCCCGCTCACCACCGCCCGCTTCCGCCACCACGGAGCCGTCGGCCGCATGGTCATGAGGTGAGGGACGTGGTCCACGACTCTCCGTCGGCGGCCACGTAGCAGAAGGCGGTCTGGATTCCGTAGTTCCACGAGTCCCGGCTCGGCGCGATGTAGCCGACGAAGTACGTGTCCGGGGTGCGCGCGGGGTCCAGAGCGCGTTCGCTCATCGGATCGCACGTGGCCTCGATGTCGGCGTCGAAGGCGGCCCATCCGGGCCAATCGCTTCCGGAGGGGGAGTAGGAGCCGATCACCTGGGCGTTGTGCGGCTCGTCGCAGGAGGTGAGTTCGACCTCGTAGAACTCCGTGGTGGGAGGGTCGATGAAGCAGTCGCCGGTCTGCAGCGTGCACACCGTGGCGTACCCGGGCGAGGGCTCGCAGAGCTCGGTGGGGGAGGGGGCCCGGCCTTCACCGGTGGAGACTGAGGGGTCCACCCCCTGCGGATCGTAGGGGGCGAACGGGTCCGCGCCCTCCGAGGCGTAGGAGCCGGATTCCGCCTGCACGATGATGACGCCCGCGGCCGTCCATCCGATGCCCCACAAGCAGGCGGCCAGGAGCCCGATCAGGGAGAAGACGATACTGATCGCCTTGGCGGCCGAGAACCCGGTCACGGCGGCCGGCGCGAGGGGGGCCGACGCTCCGGCGACAGGTGGCGTGACCG
>NZ_ANBC01000715.1 GCF_000341125.1 Nocardiopsis lucentensis DSM 44048
CGGCGGTGGGATCCGCCTGTGCGGGGGGTCTGTACGGTGCGGTCGGTGAGACCGGGTCCGTGCCGGCGTTGGAAGGGCCGGTCCGTCCCATGGATCCGTCGGGAGCGGCGGTCGCCGCGTCGTTGGCGGACCCGGTGGGATCGGAGGGTCGGGGCGCGCCGTGGGCCGCGGGTGCGGAGTTCGCACTGGTCGAATTCGCGGGGCCCGCCACCGACCCCTGGGGGCTGGTGGCGGTCGGCACTCCTCCGGGACCGGTCGCGCCGCCGTCCGCCTGGCCGCCGCCCGGGGGCTGGGCCGAGGACGGCGCCCGGAGCACGCGGGTGAGGGCGATGAGGCCGAGGACGATGGCGACGGGGATGGGCAGGATGAGGAAGCCCAACAGTCCCAGGACGAGCGCCGCGATGGAGAAACCGCTGATCCTCCGCTCATGCATGTTGTTGTGCACCGTGTGGTGAACGTTGTGGTGCATGTTGCTGGTGCTGTCGCCTATGTGGATCGCGCCCTGATGGTTTCCGCCCACGCCCACGTTGTGGTGGCCCGACACGTTGACCGAGGAGGTCTGCGTGTTCATGGCGGCCAGGCTCCTGGCCAGATCCGGGTCCTCCCGCAGGGTCCGCCTGATCTGGTCGCGGAGTTCCTCGGCGGCGTCGGTGTCCTCCGGCGCCCGTCCGAGCTTCCTGACCGCGCTTTCGACCTCCGGCTCGGATTTTCCGCGCCTGAGGATGGCCGCCAGCAACCGTTGACCGTGCCGCACGGTGGCGCTCGCCGTCGCGTCCTCGGACGTGGACAGCACCGCCTGCCCGTAGGCGCTGACCGCGTCTTTCACATATGGGAAAACCTGGGAGGTGAGGGTTTCGATATCCGTCAAAGGTGCTCCCGTTCGGCTCCGGGGGAAAGCTTCGTGATGCCGTGAGGGTCGCTCTTCAAGAAGGGCTCACCACTATAACGACATGGTGTGCGGGAACAAGGCGGCGTTCGATGGCGGATTCCCGAAGGTCGAGGGCGCGGGCGGTTTTTGCGTCAGGGGAAGGTTCGAAACGTCTCCTGAACTCGAAGAACGCTTCTTCGAGGATTGGTTTCGCGTCCTTGTCCGGAAGCGGCCATGAAATTCCGCGTTCTCCCGTGCCCTCCCGGGTAAGCGGCTTCGCCGCGAACCTGTCGAAGCGTAAGTATTCGGAGGCGTGGGAGTGTGCGTGTGCTGGTCACACCGATACGGGGGGCGGGCGGCGTCTACAACCACCCGGTGAACGCCCTGAACACCGCTTCGAACGCCACCGTGCTCGCGTGCCGAGCCGATGTGGGAGCGCACTTGTGGCTCAGCGAAGCCCGGAGCCTGGTGTACCCGGCCCCGCGACCGCTCCGGCGGGTTCCGGCCCCTGGGCCGCCAGGCCCCTTCCACGCGGTGATTCTCGGCCGTGAGGAATGACGCGCCCCCAACACGGGGGATGCCCCCGGTGCGCGAACGATGTCCTCAGCCCCGGGGCCGGACGTAGCGTTGCGCGACCTGGCACCGGAACGGGTCCCCGTCGAGATAGATCTCGCGCGGCGATCCGGACGGGCGGCGCGTGTGGTGCGTCGCGGCATCGCGGACCGCGTCGAAGGCGCGCAGGATCGTGGGGAACTGGACCTCGCCGTACGGTACGTCGACGAACAGCTCGGCCCCGGCGGGTTCGACGCCGTCCGCGCTCGATCGGCCGGTGACGGGCACACGCACCTCGACGGGTCCGTCCGACTCCCAGCTCACCTCACCGTGGTAGACGATGACCAGGGGCCCCGACCGGTCGACCGCCGCACCGGCCCGCTGCGCGAGTTCGGCCGCGGCGCGCTCGACGTGCAGGGGCAGGTCCGCGGCGGTCGTGCGCACCGTGCGCGAGACGAACGGCTGCGCGGCGACGTCGCGACTCGACACCCGCGGCGCGTTCTCCGCGGAGGACGACCGGTCCTCGAGGAGACCGTCCGCGAGGCCGTCGAGCAGCGCGACCGCGCGCTCGTGCGCACGGACCACGTCGGTCCGGTACGCGTCGAGGAGCTCGCGTCGCTCGTCGGCGGTGGCGTCCAGGACCGTGCCGATGCGCTCCAGCGGCATACCCACGCGGCGCAGCAGCGCGATCGTGCGGGCGCGCTCCGCCTGCGACGGGCGGTAGCGGCGGTACCCCGTGTACTCGTCGACGGCGTCGGGCATGAGCAGCCCGCGCCGCTCGTACAGGCGCAGCGCCTTGGGGGAGAGCCAGGTGAGGCGGCTGAACTCCCCGATCGACAGCCTCGCGTCGGTCTCTCTCATGTGAGCAAGTATGCGACCTCGACGGCCCACTTGCTCCGATCCGGCTCGGTCTGCGGGTCCGTGAGGAACTGCTCGGTACGCGCGTGCCAGTGGATGCTGTCGGCCCGTTCGTCGATCGCCAGTTCCAGACCCTGCACCTGCGCCCACTCCCACATGTCCCGGTGGGTCCGCGCGAGCGCGTCCGGGCCGCCCTCCGGGCGCGCGACCAGGTAGCGGCCGGCCGGGATCACGCCGGTGTCGAACCCTGCGCCGATCTCCACGCGCGCCGGTACGGGAACGCAGACCGTGACGTCCATCGGGTCGGCGGCCGTCTTCAGACGGTGATACTGGTAGATCGGCCCGCCCCGCGCGGTCCCGCCCGCCGCGGCCAGGGCGCCGTAGATCCGCGGGACGTGGGCGTTCACCAGGTCCCAGCGTGCGAGTTCGGCCGTCATCGAAACGCCGACCCAGGGGCGCTCGGCCCGCTGCTCGACCGTGAATGCGGTCATCGTCTTCCTCGTGGTCGCCACCCGTGTCTCGGATGGGCCACGCCCAGCAGACACCTTCCCCCAGGGGCAAGGTCAACCCGGGCCTCCGGATGCCCGGAGACGGCCTTCCCGCACGTCACGCCCGGCGCGGGGCGTAGCGGTCCAGGAGCTCCGGGGAGCCGACTCGTTCCCGCATGGCCTGTTCGAGGTTCCGCCTGAGCCTCTCGCGAACGGACACGGCCCCGATGCCAGGGACGGGTGACACCCGCCTCAACTGGTTGATCGGCGGATCCGGACCGCCCGCGCCGACGGCCGTGCGGGGTGATCGCTGAGGGCGAACACGTGTATGGGAAGATAATCGGACTCCTTTTTATTGAGTCTGTTTAACTCAACTAGGAGGATTCATGAGTGAGACTCCCGCCAGCGTGACCTTCCCGGTGCTCCCCCTCGACGACGACGTCGTCCTGCCGGGCATGGTCGTCCCTGTCGACATGACCGAACCCGAGGTGCGCGCGGCCGTCGACGCCGCGCAGGCCGTCGCGCGGTCGGGCGGTCACCGTGACTCCGCGAAGGGGCCCGAGGTCCTGATCGTGCCGCGCGTGGACGGCTCCTACGCCGCCGTGGGCACCGTCGGCATCGTCGAACAGGTCGGACGCACCCCCGAGGGAACCCCCGCCGCCGTGCTCCGCGGCACGGCCCGGGCCCGCGTCGGCAGCGGAACCACCGGCCCCGGCGCGGCACTGTGGGTGCTGGCCACCGTGCACACCGAGCCGCAGGGTGAGTACCCGGGCAAGGTGCTGGAGGCGGCCCGCGAGTACAAGTCGCTGCTCACCACCTACCTGCACAAGCGCGGAGCCTGGCAGGTCCTGGACGGCGTGCAGCAGATCACCGACCCCAGCCGGCTCGCGGACCGGGGCGGCTACTCGCCGTTCCTGACCGCCGAGCGCAAGCTCGAACTGCTGGAGACCTACGACGTCCTCGACCGCCTGCACCTGCTCACCGAGTGGACCCGTGAGTACCTCGCGGAGCTGGACGTCACCGAGAGCATCGACCGCGACGTGCAGGAGGGCGTCGACAAGCAGCAGCGCGAGTTCCTGCTGCGGCGGCAGCTGGAGGCCATCCGCAAGGAGCTCAACGAGCTCGACGGCCGCCCCGGCAGCGAGGAGGACGACTACCGGGCGCGGGTGGAGGAGGCCGACCTGCCCGAGCACGTCCGCAAGGCCGCACTCGACGAGGTCGACAAGCTGGAGCGGGCCGGCGACTCCTCACCGGAGTCGGGCTGGATCCGCACCTGGCTGGACACCGTCCTGGACATGCCGTGGAACGAGCGCACCGAGGACGCCTACGACATCGCCGGGGCCCGCGAGGTCCTGGACGCCGACCACACGGGCCTGACGGACGTCAAGGACCGGATCACCGAGTACCTGGCCGTGCGCAAGCGCCGCGCGGACCGGGGACTGGGCGTCATCGGCGGGCGCCGCAGCGGCGCCGTGCTCGCCCTGGTCGGGCCTCCGGGGGTCGGAAAGACCTCGTTGGGCGAATCGGTCGCGCGCGCCATGGGCCGCCGGTTCACCCGGGTGGCGCTCGGCGGCGTGCGGGACGAGGCCGAGATCCGCGGCCACCGCCGCACCTACGTGGGCGCCCTGCCGGGCCGGATCGTCCGGGCGATCAAGGAGTCCGGGTCGATGAACCCGGTGGTGCTCCTGGACGAGATCGACAAGGTCGGCTCCGACTTCCGCGGCGACCCCACGGCGGCGCTGCTGGAGGTGCTGGACCCGGCGCAGAACCACACGTTCCGCGACCACTACCTGGAGGTCGACCTCGACCTCTCAGACGTGGTGTTCCTGGCCACCGCCAACGCCCTGGACACGATCCCCGGCCCGCTGCTGGACCGGATGGAGCTGGTGGAGCTGGACGGCTACACCGAGGACGAGAAGGTCGCGATCGCCCGCGACCACCTGCTGCGCAGGCAGGTCGAACGCGCCGGGCTGGTCTCGGACGATGGCGAACCCGAGGTGGAGGTCACCGAGGACGCGCTGCGGTCGCTGGCCGCTGAGTACACCCGCGAGGCCGGTGTGCGCGGCCTGGAGCGGACCATCGCCCGCATCCTGCGCAAGGTGGCCTCGGCCGCGGCCCTCGGGGAGCGGGAGGTGCCGGTCCGGGTGGACACCGGCGACCTGCGCGGCTACCTGGGGAGGCCGAGGCACACGCCGGAGTCGGCGAGCCGGACCTCGGTGCCGGGCGTGGCCACCGGTCTGGCGGTGACCGGGGCCGGGGGAGACGTGCTGTTCGTGGAGGCGTCGCTGGCCGATCCCGAGTCCGGGGCGGGCGGGCTGACGCTGACCGGTCAGCTCGGCGACGTGATGAGCGAGTCGGCGCAGATCGCCCTGTCCTACCTGCGGGCCCGGGGCGCCGAACTGGAGCTGCCTGTGGGTGACCTCAAGGAGCGCGGCGTCCACCTGCACGTTCCGGCGGGCGCCGTCCCCAAGGACGGGCCGAGCGCGGGCATCACCATGACGACCGCCCTGGCCTCGCTGCTGTCGGGGCGGCCCGCCCGCGCGGACGTGGCGATGACCGGTGAGGTCTCGCTGACCGGCCGGGTGCTGCCGATCGGCGGCGTCAAGCAGAAGCTTCTCGCGAGCCTGCGCACCGGAATCAAGAACGTGATCATTCCGGCCCGCAACGAGCCGGACCTGGATGACGTTCCGGATGAAGTGCTGGAACAGCTCACGGTTCACCCTGTGAGTGATGTCCGGGAGGTTCTGGAAATCGCGCTTGAGCCCGCGCACAGCACGGAGCGCGTGGCCGCGTAGCGGAAGTGTCACTGGGGGTCACCGTTCCGGGCGGTGGCCCCCACTTTGCGTTCGCGCCGATGGTGGGCCGATCGGCGCAGGCGAAGCAGAAGCTGCTGGCGGCGCACCGGGCGGGGATCACCACCGTCCTGATCCCCGAGCGCAACGAGCCCGACTTGGACGACGTTCCGGAGGAGGTGCTGGGGCAGCTGACCGTGCACGCGGTCAGTGACGTGCGCCGGGTGCTGGAGTTGGCGCTCGAACCGGCCCGCCCGTCCTCCGCCGGAGCGGCCGGGGCCGACACACGGGACGGGGGCGCGTCGCGTTCGGTCCGGGTCTGACCGGGGCGCTGCCGCGGCCCACCCGTCGCCCGCCACCGCCCAGGAGCCGCTTCGCGGAGGGGTGGGACACCCTCAACGGACGCCTTCGGCGCGGTAGCCCCTTTCCGTGCCCCGCCGCCCCGTGGGACCCGAAACCGGGACCCGCGGGGCGGCTCCTTCCGTGTACACGCCGCCGACCGTGGACCGGCGCGGCGGACACCGCGCCGACCCAGACCTTTCACCCGGCCGGTGACCGCCCCGGCAGGTCGGGGACGAGTTCGGCCAGGGCCGCCCGGGTGGACCCGGCGTCGGTGTGCGGGACGGCCCGCATACCGACCGCCCGGGCGCCGAGCACGTTGGGTTCGGCGTCGTCGACGAACACCACACGTTCGGCGGGCAGGCCGAGCCGGTCGAGGGTCAGCTCGTAGATCGGGGCGTGCGGCTTGCGCAGGCCGACCTCCCCGGAGATCACGACCGGGTCGAGGAGCGCGTCGATCCGCTCCCGGGGATAGGTGTTGCCCCAGCTGTTGGACAGCAGCGCCACCCGGAGGCCGAGGCCGCGCAGCTCCTCGGCGAGGGCGTACATCGCCGGGTCGGGGCGCATTCCGGCGAACAGCCGCCCGAGCAGGCCGACGGGGTCGACCGGTCTGCCGTCGACGGTGCCGAGTTCGGCGGCGAACAGGGCGTCGAACTCCTCCACGGACAGCTCCCCGGTCTCCAACCGGTGGATCGGGGTGCCGTCCGGGGCGTCGCGTGAGAGCCAGGCCCTGAGGGCACGGGTGAACGACTCCGGGTCGATCCCGTCGGACTTCATCCAGGCGGCGATCGTGTCCCGGACCGGGCGGGTGAGGACGCCGCCGTAGTCGAACACGACGGCGTCGACCTGGCGCTCGTCGGTCATCGGGTCACACCCCGCCGGGTGCGCGGGTCGATCGGGTACTCCTCGACGTCCACGTTCTTCCTCTCCTCACCAGGTGTCCACGAACCGGCGTGCGGCGCCGTGAGCGTGCACTGGGAGGCGGCGTCGACTCCGCCCCCGTGGCATACCGTCTGGTCGGTATGATAATGGGGGTTGTCCGGAACCGTGTCAAGGAGTGTGGTCGTCCCGGGCGGCTCACCCCGTCCCGACGGCGCCCCCGGAGGACGTTCGCGCGCGCTGTGACCGTCGGCCGTACACGCCGACCACCCTGCTCCCGACCATGAGCACGGCGACGAGCGCGGCACAGGCGAGGAACCCCGGGGACAACGGGTCGGTGGCGGATTCGCCGAGCACCACGAGGGCCACGGTCGCGGGCAGGCCGCCCAGTGCGGTACCCGCGGCGAACGGGACGACGCGCAGCCCCGTGACGCCCAGGCCGTAGTTGACCGCGGAGAAGGGGACGAGGGGGAACAAGCGCAGCTGGATGACCGCCAGGAGGCCGTGCCGGTCGATCGTGCGGTCGAGGCGGGCGCGGAGCGCGAAGGGGAGCCGCGCCTCCACGAAGTCCCGGGCGAGGAGGCGGGCGGTGCCGAACTGGACCAGCGCGCTGAGGACTCCGCCGGTGAGCGCGACCGCGATACCCGGCCAGGTGGCGAAGACGAGACCCGCGACGGCGTTCAGCAGCGGACGCGGGACCAGCAGGAGCACGGCCACCACGTAGCCGAGGAGGTAGACGGCGGGTCCGGCTGCCCCCGCCGCGTCGATCCAGTCCCTGAGCACCGCGAGGTCGGTGGCGTGGCGACCGGCCACGGCGACGAGCACCAGCCACACGGCGAAGACCGCGACCCGTGTCCACTGCCGCGGCGCCGCGCCCGACCCGCCGCCGGGGCCTCCCCCGTCGGGCGTCCGCACCCCCGTCGTCTCCACCGCTTCGAGGACCCTTCCCTCTGCTCGGGCCCGGCCCGGCGGGCGCGCACCGGCGTCCAACCTACGCCACCGCGGACGTACGGGACCGGTCCGACTCCTTCCGTCGGGATATCGGAAAGTGTGGGAAGACGGAGCACGGATATGCGGCTGGCGTGTTGACGCGATCGTCGACCGCACGCGAATCGGTCTCGAAACCGCAGTGCCCGGATCTCGAAACGACGAGGGAAACCGACAGGCCGATGACGGGGTCGGGGCGATACTGTCCCCGCTGATCCGCCTACCCGGGCGGGTCGGCGGATCAGCGGGGACAGCGGCTCCCAGAACAACAGTTGTGTCCAGGGGTCGACCACCACGGACACCCCCGACTCCGATAACGGCGATGGCGCGTACACCGCCTACGCCCCCGTACGTAGGCGCGGTGCCGTCCGTCGGGAGACGACGGAGCGGCGGTTCCGCCGCGTTGGTGGAGGCATGACCACAACGACGCACCACCGGCACCGCCGGGAGCGGCCCCGGACGCTGCCGGCGGGGG
>NZ_ANBC01000716.1 GCF_000341125.1 Nocardiopsis lucentensis DSM 44048
CTGCTCGGCGAGGTCCGGGTCCTCGCCGTCCTCACCATCGTGGCGGCACGGACCGACGACATCGAGTTCGCACGCGCGGCCTACCGGCTCCTGACGGTGCGGACCTTCGCGGGCGACATCCCCCTGAGCATGACCGCCCTGGTCACCGGTCTGGTCCTGGCCCTCGGGGCCCGGTGGGGGCTGCCGCGGTACGTGTGGGTGTTCGCCAAGCTGGTCCTCCTGGTCGCGGCGACCGTCCTGTCGGTCCACAAGCCGCGGTGGCGACTCCCGCCCCGCCCATAACCCTCCCGGCAGGAGGACCCCACCAGTCCCAGTTCCGGGGGTGCCGTATCCCCACGGATTTCCGTACGCGTGTCGCAGTGGAAGACACCCCGAACCCCGTGCCGGGCCTGCCTCGCGACCGGGCGTCGCACGCGCTTCGTGGAACCGGACGGACCGCAACCGGGAAGGCGGCGGCGCACGGTCGGTGGCGGCGGCCATGATCGTCTCCCGTCCCGTCCGCGCGCCCCGAGGGAGAGGACCACCGTTGCGCAGACATCGCTCCACCCCGTCCGTGACCAGCCCGCTCACCCCTGGGAGGACCGCTTAGTGGCGACGACCCCGTACGAGACCACCGACCCGCGTGACCCGACCGACGCCACCGACACCACCGACACCACCGGCGGTCCC
>NZ_ANBC01000717.1 GCF_000341125.1 Nocardiopsis lucentensis DSM 44048
GCTCACCCCCACCCGCTACCTCGCCTACACCCGGGAGGCCGCGAAGGCGACCTGGATGACGGTGGGCCGCAGGATGCCGTCCCTGGTCGCGCACGCCCTGCGCCTGGGGTGGCGGGCCAACCGCGTCGACCTGCTGGCGACCGTGGCCTGGAACGTCGGATCCGGGGCGGCCACCGCCTGGGCCCTGGTCATGACCACCCGGGTGCTGGAGCGGCTGTTCGCCGCC
>NZ_ANBC01000718.1 GCF_000341125.1 Nocardiopsis lucentensis DSM 44048
GTCTGCTCCACCCTGGCCGGCCGCTCCCAGGCCCGACTGGAACCCCAGGTGGTCCTGGCCGCCGAGCGCACGTTCAACGAGGCCACCACGAGCGTGCCCCGCGCCGCCTTCGACTCCAGCGCCTTCAACGACCAGGTGTTTCGCTCCTACGCGCGCGGCACCGACGAGGCCGGGTCGCTGGTGCGCTACACCGTCGACGTGCTCACCGGCCTGGTGGGCATCGTCGCCGCGGCCGGTGTGCTGGCCGCCCTGCACCCCGTCCTGGTCCCCCTGCTGCTGTTGGCGCTGGTGCCCCAGTGGTGGGGGTCGGCGGCCGCGGCCCGACTCCGGTACCGGGCCATGCTCGCCATGACCGACATGCGTCGCCGCAAGTGGCTGGTGCAGCGGATGATGATGGACGACGACAACGCCTCCGAGGTGCGCTCCTACAACATGGAGCGGGTGCTGCGCGATGAGTTCGACCGGCTCGGCGACCGTGAACTGGACGTGCACATGGGCCTGGCCACCCGCACCTCCCTGATCCGGCTGGGCGGGGACACCTTCGGCGGTCTGGTGACCCTGGCGGCGTTCGCCGTGCTCGGGACGCTGATGGTGCGGGGCGTGGTGCCGATCGCGGCCGGCGGCGCCGCGGTGGTCGCCATCCGCGTCGCCCAGGGCGCGCTGAACTCCGCCCTGGGCGCGGTCAGCCGGGTGTACGAGTCGGGGCTGTACTTCGCCGACTTCCTCGACATGGTCGAGACCGCCCGGACGTTGACACCGCCCGCCACCCTGCCCCCGGCCCCGGAGGGGTTCGGGACCATCCGGGTGGAGGGCGTGACGTTCACCTACCCCGACGACGACGGCTCCGACGGCGACGCGCCGAGGGCCCCGGCGCTGGCCGAGGTCACCCTCACCCTGGAACGGGGCCGGACCTACGCGCTGGTGGGGGAGAACGGGTCGGGCAAGTCCACCCTGGCCAAGCTGTTGGCGGGCCTGTACGTCCCGGACCGGGGCCGCGTGTGCTGGGACGGGGCCGACCTGGCCGGGGTGGACGGCGACAGTCTGCGCCGACGCATCGCGGTCATGGGCCAGGAGCACACCCACTGGCCCATGACCGCGCGCGAGAACGTGGTCATGGGCACCCCCTTCGACGCCGACCGGTTGGCCCGCGCCGCGCGCCACCCACGCCGACGCCGTGGTGGCCGACCTGCCCCACGGGTGGGAGACGCTGATGGACAAGTCGTTCGCCCAGGGCGTGCAGCCCTCCGGGGGCCAGTGGCAACGGCTGGCGGCGGCGCGCGCCTTCTACCGCGCCGACGGCGCCGACGTCCCGCTGCTGATCGTGGACGAGCCCACCTCGGCGCTGGACGCCCGGGCCGAGTACCGGTTCTTCTCGTCGGTGCACGAGCACGCCGCGCGGACCTCGGCCACGGTCGTGCTCATCACGCACCGGCTGGCGTCGGTGCGACCGGCCGACGAGATCGTCGTCCTGGACCAGGGGCGGGTG
>NZ_ANBC01000719.1 GCF_000341125.1 Nocardiopsis lucentensis DSM 44048
TGCGACCACTACCGGGAACTGTGGGAGATGCAGGCCAGCGCCTACCAGGACGTGTGACCGCGCGCCGCGGCACGTCGTCCACCGGGGCGGGTCGGTCGCGGGCGGCGACCGGCCCGGAGCCCGGAGCCCGCCGGGCTCCGGGCCCGTTCGGAGGCGGGGCGGGGCGCGGGCCCCGCCCCCGTGCGGCCACGGCCGGTCAGGAACCGTCTCCGAACAACTCGCCGTGGGTGGCCAGCGCCGTGGCGACGTCCACCTGTGCCCAGAAGCGGTGGTAGGTGAACTCGGGCACCGGGCCGCCCTCGAGGTAGGCCTCGACCCGGGGCCAGTTCGGGTCGTCCTCGTAGAAGGACCGGATCGACAGGAACGTGGACTCGGAGGTGATCGGGTCACCGTTGGCCATCTGACCGGTCCACCCCTCGGGGACGTAGAGCCCGCCGTCCGGGGAGTCGAACGGGTCGTCGAAGCGCTCGTAGTCGGCCCGGGTCTCCGGAACGGCGACACCCAGGTCGTCCTCGTGGAACATCAGGGCGTCCAGCAGCGCCTCGGCCGCCTCGCGGGACCCGGCGTCGCCGGTGGCGGCGGCGTAGTGCATGAACGTCTTGGCCAGCCCCGCTGCGATCCCGACGTCCTGGCCGTGCGAGACGACCTCGACGCTCAGGTCCGGGTTGCCGGTCGGCTCACCCGTCCAGGTGTCGGGCTGACCGCTCCACTCCATGTCGGCGGGGATGGCGAACTCGCCGTCCTCCCCGACGGTGGTGTTCTCGATCGCCCAGGGCACCCACGCGTCCAGGATCTGCCCGGCGCGCTCGTCACCGGTGATGCGGTGGTACTCGGCCACCCGCTCCATGTCCCAGACCTGGAACCCGAACCAGCGGTTCGACGGCGGGTCGTGCCAGACGGGCTTCTCGTCGTAGTACATGCCGTGGAAGGTCGGCGTCCCCGCGGGCGGCTCGGCGTAGGAGCCCTCCCAGCTGTTGGTCGCGCCCCCGGCGATACCGCCCTCGGAGGACTGCAGCCACTGGAGGAACTCCAGCTGCCGGTCGAGGCTGGTGCCCCAGTCCTCGGCGCCGGTGGCCGACTCGGGCCGGAGCGCGTCCACCTCCGACAGCGCGTAGGCGGCCATCACGTTCTGGTAGCCCTGGTGCGCGGACGAGCCCCCGATGCGCCAGGCCCACGGGTACTGGGCGCTCTCCAGGGCTCCGCCCCAGGAGTAGTACCAGGACATGAGGTAGTGCGCGGAGTTCCTGCCCGAACCCGGGGCGCAGGACTCGGCGCCGACGCAGTCGCCGATCTCCTTGAAGTACTTGTCGAACATCGCGTAGCGCAGGTAGTCGCCCATCCTGGCCGCGTTGGCGACGCTCGAGGCGATGGCGTCCGCGTTGCCCTGCTCGGAGGCCCACTGGTGGGCGAGGTAGGCCACCTGCACCGCACGCGCGTCGGCGTCGGGCGCGTTGGTGTAGCGCCACTGCTCGGAGTAGCTCTCGTCGTCGGTGAACAGGTCGAGGAAACCGTACTCGCCGCCGTGCGCGAACGTCTCGCAGGACGGGTGCGGGACGGTCTCCCAGACCGACTCGTTGGACCCGCGCTGGAAGGTGTTGACGTAGGCGGGGGCGTCGTCGGTGCCGTCGCCGCAGAACCCGTAGCCGTAGACGTTGTCCACGTCCAGCAGCCAGTGCATGCCGTAGACCTCGTCGGTGCCGTAGGTGCTGGCCAGCTCCTGGGAGAGGGGGTCCTCACCCGCCTGGACCTCGGGGGTCAGCGGCATGGGGTAGTCGCCCGGGTCGAGGGACTCGGGGATGTAGGTCGCCGGGGCCGACGGGTCGTAGGCGGAGTTCGTCGGCTGGTCGGCGGTGCCCGGGATGATGAACGCCTCCATGGACTCCCAGGCGTCGTTGAAGGGCGCCCAGTCGCCGGTGATCCGACCGTAGGCCGCCTCCAGCCACAGGTAGTAGCTGTAGGCCTCGGAGGTGGTGGCGTGCCCGTGGTCGGGCGCCTCCACGATCAGGGTCTCCACCGAGTGGTACGGCACGAGGAGCCCGCCGACCTCGCGGAAGTAGCCGTTGTCGGGGTCCTTGATCTTCGCGTACTGGTCGAGGAACTCCTCCTCGTAGGGGGTGTCGGCGCCCGACAGTTCGCGCGCGGTGACGACCACGGGGTCGTAGCCCTCGGCGGAGACGGTGAACTCGGCCTGGGCGGGCTCGCCCGCGCCGTCGCCGGAGGAGGCGACGGTCACCTCTTGGGGGGCGTCCCAGTCGGACGCGCCGAAGGTCAGCGAGGCGCCCGAGGCCACGGACAGGTCGGTGCTGCCGGAGGTGCGCTCCACGCTGACGGCGACGGCCTGCTCCGGGGCCGCCGACAGCGCGACGTCGAAGGCGGCCTGTCCTCCTGGCGCCAGGGCGATCGAGCCGGGGTCGACGACCAGCGTCGGGGCCTCGTTCTCGCCCGCGCAGTCCCGGCCGTTGAGGGTGAACCCGGTGGGAGCGGGGTTGTCGCCGCTGTAGGTGGCCTGGAACCCGAACGTCGCGGTCTGCCCGCTGCCGAGGTCGGGCGCCCAGGACGGGCCCTGGGCGGTCACGGAGCTGCCGTTCTGGGAGACCTGCGCGTTCCAGCTGTTGGTGATCTGCTGGTCGCCGGTGAACTCCCAGCCCAGCGTCCAGGCGGAGACGGGTTCGGCCTCGTTGGTGACGGAGACCTCGGCGGTGAAGCCGGAGCCCCAGTCGTCGGTCCGGTAGTCGACCGAGCAGATCGGTGCCGCCTGGGCGGGCGCCGCCGGTAGGAGGGCGGCGGTGAGTACCGCGCCCAGGAGCGCGGCTCCCGCGGCGCGCCAACGGGCGCGGCGCGGACGGGTGTGGGGGGTGGTCACGTGTCCTCCTCGGGGGGTGCTCCCGTCCGCGCCCGGCACCCCGCTGGCGCCGGGGCGCCGTGGGGAGCGGGGCTCTCAGGGGAGGGGCGGGGACGGGGCGCGGTCGTGCTGGAGGGGCCGCCGACGGTGGCGGCTCGGGTCCCGGGCCGGGACCCGAGGGGTCGCTACGCGCGTACCTCGCTGTACGCGCCGGAGGCGGTATGAGATCCGGTCTCTGGTTTCGGGAGCGCTCCCAATTCGGGAGCGCTCCCATGGACGTGAAGTTAACACCGACGCCACGCGCAGACAACGGGTGTAGTGACGATGACTTGGCGTGGGTCACCGCGCATCCGGTTCACGGGATCCCCACCAGCCGCCCGTCGTCACGAAGGCCGTTTCCGAGGTCGGCCGGGGACACGTGTGGACGCCACCATGGTCAGGGTCCCTGACCCGGCCGTCGACACGCCGGGCGGCCCATGCGGTGAGGAGCGCTCGGACAGGTGTCCTCTCCGTCAGCCCACCAGACCGTGGATGATCATGGGTGTCGTGGGCGTGGCGCTCTCGACATAGGCGACGATCGCCCCAGGCATAGGAACCAGCCGGGCTCGGTCTTCCCAGGACTCCCAGAAGCCATCTTCGTGGGGGCGGAGGTCCCCGATCTCGATCCAGCGGATCTCGTCTGAGCCGAAGGGGACGACCACGGCGGACAGAACGGTCCCATCCTGAGCCTCGTCCTGGGACCGGGTGGTGAGCACGGACACGGCGTCACCGAGCATGACGGCCGTAGTCGTGTGGTCGGAGTGGACCGTCCCGTCCGGGAGCAGCGCGGTGTCCGTGATCGCCCCGTCCGGAGACGCGCGGTAGAACTCCCAGGACCACTGTTCGTCCTGCCGGAGAAGTACGGACCCGCCGGAGTCGGCATGCACCAGCCGTTGGAAGCCTTCCACCATCTCCGTGTCGGAGGCCATGAGCTCCGGCGGCAGCTCGCCCGCGCACGTACCGTCGCTCGGGTCCAGAATCCGGGACACCCCCCGTACGGCCTCGTTCTCCAGCACGACCACCGGAGGCCCGTCGCTCGTGGGCAGCGGTGCCCGGGCGGACAGACGGAACTCCCAACTTCCGGAGGCCTCCCACTCACGCTCCCAGGCGACCTCGCCGGAACCGGTGTCCACCGCGGCCACGGTCACGGCGACGGACTCCTCCGGATCATCGGCCAGGTCCCAAGGGGTGTCCCAGCCCTCCAACCGGTTCGCGGCCGCGCAGGCGTAGAGAACGACGAGCTGGTCCTCCACCAGTAGGACGTTGTCTCCCGCAAGCCAGCCGCCACCGACCGCGCACACCTGGCCGTCGTCGCCCGGCAGGGTGAAGGACCACAGTTCGTCACTCGCTCGGGTCGCGCGTGCGCTGATCCGGGTCCGTTCGCCGGGTTCGCTCCACTCGTAGAACCGTAGGTCCGACGTCCCGGCCAGGAGTGAGACCTCGATGTCCTCGGTCCCGTCCTCGGATCTGAGCGACGGCACGGAGTACTCTGTGAGGATCTCGCCGGTGGCGGTGTCGAGTTCGGTCACCTGTCGGTCTCCGAACTCGTCGGCCGCTGGTAGACGGGTGACGAGGGCCGTTGCCCCGTCGTCGATCACCTGGGCCGACACGCTGCTGTAGGGGTGCCGGTGGCTCCACAGTTCTTCCCCGGATGCGCCCTCCAGGGCGATCACGCCGTCGTCGAGCACGAGCAGGGGGCCGAACGGACCGGTCTCCACGGTTTCCACGGAGGTGCCCTCCGGCTCCACCCAGGTCCATCCGACGTCTGTGACGTCACTCGGCACCGGCGCGGGGGCGTCCGGGAAGGTGTCGGCGACCGTGTGCCCCGTCGGCTGGTAGAGGGTCGCGGCGCGCAGGCCTACCTCGAACGGCACCACCAGAACCAGGCCCGCCGCGAAGAACGGCATGGAATGG
>NZ_ANBC01000720.1 GCF_000341125.1 Nocardiopsis lucentensis DSM 44048
GGCCCAGCGTGATCGTCAGGGGCACCACCCACAGGGACGCCCCCACCGGATTGGGGCCGTAGTCCCCGGGAGTCCGCGCCAAGGCGGTGAACGTGTCGGGTGAGAAGGAGATGACGGTCACGCACACCGACAGCGCGCTCACCACGAGGAGGAACACCGCGCGGATCCGGCCGTGGCGTTCGGCCGGAACCGGATCGGATTCCCTCAGATCGCGCCACACCACCGGGAAGAACACGAGCGCGCCCAGGAGTACGGTCACCTGCCACCAGGGGGCGTTGTGCGCGCTCGTCAGGTCCTCGCCCTCGGCGGAGAAACGCACCGTGTCGACGAGGGCGAGCAGCATCCCGCCCCCGATCAGCCCCATGCCGACCCAGCCGACCGCCTCGCCGATCCGCGACGCACTCTTCACCTGTGTCCTCGTTCCTCAGCGCACTCGTGACCCGGCTCCGATGCCCAGAAAGGGAGGGAACGTCGGATTCTCGGTCGCCAAGATAACAGTGCGTGCGGACGTCGGGTGTACGCGTGACCGCGTCCGGACACCGCAGGAGGCGAAGACCACAGGCCGTGGCCGGAGGCGTCAGCCGGTGAGCGGCGTCATCTCGTCGCCGTGCGCGTCGACCGCGCGCACCGTCACGGGTTCGGCGGGCGGTCCGTCGCCGCGCCGCGGTCCGGCCACCGCGAGCACCGGCCCGTCGCCCTCCTCGGCCACGGCGCCCGACACCGAGAGCTCGGCGACCTCGCGCGAGGCCGCCGCCAGGTAGTGCCACCGGCCTCCAGGGGAGCGCCACCACGTGCCCGCCACCACCTGGCGGTCCAGGTTGCTGCACTCCCACCCGCCCGAACGCTCCCCGACCGTGGTCGTCTCGGTGCCCTCGTCGGTGCGCACCACCAGGACCGCGCGGGCCAGACCGCCGCCGTCGTGCGTGCCGTAGCGCAGGCACACCCACCGCCCCGAGGCCCCGCCGGGCAGCTCCTGTGTGGCGAACTCCCACGCCGTCGCGGTGACCACAGGTTCGCGCGGCGGGTCGCCCGCGCAGCTCGCCAGACCCCAGAGGGTGAACCCGTGCTCGTCGTCCAGGACCTCGTGCGGCCCCAACCGGCGGATCCGCGCCGGTGGCGGCGGCATGTACCCCAGGTGCGCCGTGGCCGGATCACCCAGGTCCGCCACCGTGTACGGCTGCCCGTGCGCGATCTCCGGGGCACCGTGTACGGCTGCCCGTGCGCGATCTCCGGGGCCCGCAGGCGCAGCACCGGTCCGGTCCCGCAGTGCCCGTCGGCGGGCAGTGGTTCGGTCACGCCGTGCTCGTCCCGCCCCACCTCGGACCAGCCCTCCTCCGGCGCGCCAAGCGAGGCCGACGCCGCCTCGGTCACCCACGGCGGCAGGAGGTAACGCACGCCGTCGGCGGTCTCCGACAGGCGCAGCGCGGGCCAGTTCGCCACCCCGTCGGCGGGTTCGGGGAACACGTCGAACTCCGTGCCGCCCGCTCCCCGGGCGTACCGCGCGGTCCACGGGGTGTCGTGCAGGACCACCACGCGACGGCCGTCCACCCGACCGGCGAACACCAGCCGCGGCTCCCGCGGCCGG
>NZ_ANBC01000721.1 GCF_000341125.1 Nocardiopsis lucentensis DSM 44048
GCGGACAGGGCCTCGTCCACCAGTTCCGCGTCGCCCGTGGAGTCGCCCCGGGCGTGCCAGGCGGTCAGGTCCAGCCGGAAACTCCGCCGCCAGGAGTCCTCGTCGGTGACGACCGTCGCCGCGGGCGGCGGGGAGGGCTCCGGCCGCACCGTGCGCGGTGTGGCGGTCGTCAGGTCCACCGCGCCCAGGCAGAGGGCGAACATGACCGCCGAGACCAGGACCGGCCGCCCGGGTACGGTGCCGCGTCCGCTGACCCGTACCACCGTGGGGTCGGGCGGCCGGAACCCGTCGGGGACGGCGGCCGCCCGGTCGAGCGCGTCCTCGGGGTCGGCCGCCCCGGCGGACCGCAGCAGGTCCGCGGCCTCCTCCCGGGGTAGCGCCTCCACCCGCAGCAGGGCGTATGCCGCACGGGACGCCGTGTCGAGCCCCCTCAGGGACGCCAGGGCCCGTTCGAGGTGACCGGCGCCGCCCGCGGGGGAGACCCGCAGCCCGGCCGGGCCGCGCGGACGGCGCGCACGCAGCGCCCGGCGCAGCACTCGGCGGCGTACCCGGGGGTACTCGTGCGCGCGCGGGTTGCGCCGCCCCCACGGCAGGGCGTCGGAGACCAACCGGTGCGACCAGGGCAGGAGGTCGTGCGCGGGGGACCGTCCGGACAGGGTGAGGAGGGCGAGCAGGACCAGGTTCCGGTAGGGGTCGCGGGGCAGGGGGCGCTCCGCCGGTTCGGTCACGGACATCGGTGCTCCTCGGGATCGTTCCGAACGACCCTAGGGACACCGGTCCGCCCACACGGAGAGAACGCCGATATCCGTCACCTATGCCCCAAAAGTCCTGTACCGCAGGAGTTCCGGGACTTTCAGGACCACCCGTCCTCGAACCACCCTGCGCTCGCGGCCTCATCACGAGCACGGAGCCCCCGACATGGCACCCCCACCGGTGGTCATGGATGGTGACCGTCGCCGCCGTTCCGGGGGCTCGGGGTATCGCCTCGGTGGGGTCCCGCTTTCACATGTACGAACTCGTCCTGCGCCACGGCGTACCGGGATCGCGCGCCGCCCTCTTCCCGCTTTCCCGCTGTCGGCGGAAGGAACGATCGTCGGCGCCTCCACGACCCTGCTGGGGATGTCCCGCCACGGCCGTCGGGGCGGGCTGCCGCCCTGGACCCTGCTCACCCCCGGCGCCATCGCGTCCTTGCCCGCCAACGGCGCGGTGGCGGAGTTCCCATGCTGCGGTCGCGGACCATCTGTGCCTGGCCGTGCTTGGCGCTGATCGGTACGCACGAGCTGCTCATGTGCGATTTCCGCCCCACTGCCCGGAGTTACGCATCGCGTACGCACGTGGTCAGCAAGGTTTGCCAGGTACCGAAGCCAAACACGAGATCACCCCCGAGCCGTTCCCGCCGTTCCAACCCAGAGCATGGCAGTGGGTCGAAGAACAGGAGAGAGCGATCGGTGAGCTGCCGACCGCGAAGGCGATCGCCGGTCGGTTCGGCGGTAAGGAGAGCAGGGGAAGGTTGGACAAGGGGTGAGGGCTCCAGGGATGACATGCAGTGGCCGGAGACGGCCCCGATACCGTAGCCGATCGGTGTCGCCGGCCTGCCAGTCGGAACAGTGTCTGATTCAGTGAGCGCACGAGTCCGATGCTGGGATTCGGCTGTTCTTGGCGGACGGCCCGGTTGGAGAAGACGCTTCTCCGGAGTGACTCGAGGCCATCGGATTAGAAGTCCGCGTGATCCGTGCTGCCGTATGTCACTTCGTGCCGTTTCGTGTCACTCCATCCGATCCGTCGTGCCGTCTGGGGCCGTGTGATGCCGTCGGCTGTCGTGTCAGTACGGAACTGCGGAGCATAAACGGAGCACAAACCGTGGGCAGGCGGCGTCCGATGGCATCTCGCGAGGTCCTGCCTGCGCTCGAATGCCTGGCCTCTGTCAAAGGAGCTCACCGTTACCCTTTTGGTCGACTTCCCGGCCCCAAATTACCGCGATCAGGTGGAACCTTCGGTCGCTCTGTGTTTGCATAAGAGGTGCTGTTCTCCTTGACCACCCCCCCACTGAAGGGCCCACCGCATGCTCCCCGAGCCCCTTCTGGCCGCAGTAGCCGCAGGTGCAGGCGTCATCGCCCAGGCAGCCGGAACCGGCCTATGGCACAGTATCCTCCCCCGCATCGAGGAATGGTTCGCCCACCTGGGAGAACGACGCGCACGTGCGCTCAACGCACAGCTCGGTGCCACCAACGAAGCCCTGGAGGCCGCGCCCGAGGACGACTCTGCCAGGAAGGATGCCGAGGACGCTTGGAAAACCCGCCTCCAGGACGTCCTAATGGAGCTGGACGAAAGTGAACAGATCGAATTCGCTGGCCTCCTCACCCGGTTGCGGGACGAGGTCGACGCCGCCCGGTCCGCCGACCGGGCGTCAGCGGGTGACAACAGCGTGGCCGCTGGGGGGAACATCAACCTGAACGCCCGCGATAGCGCGGTCGCTGTCGTCCGCAACGAGGGCGGAATCCACGTAAACCCTCCTCAGCCGGGGCCGGACACCACGAAGTAGCCCCCCGCCCCGGGACTGCCCTTACCGTAGCTTGCGCCTCTGGCGCCACCGCTATCTCTGCTTCCGGCAGCGGACTGGCGATCGGCCAGAACAATACTTACACAGTCCACCATCACCAACCACACACCGCGCGCTGGCCCGTGGTGGTGGGTGTCGTGCCCAACGAATCCGACCACTACCAGAGCCGAGAGCTCTCCGATCGGCTCTTGCGTGCCTCCAGCGCGAGCCCGACCGTGGTGTTGGGCCAGGTACTGTCGGGAATAGGCGGAGTCGGTAAGACACAGCTTGCCGCCCACCACGCCAGACAGTTGCTGCACAATGGCGAGATCGACTTGCTCGTGTGGGCCCCCGCCTCCGAACGGATGTCCATCATCCACGCCTACGCGAATGCCGCCCATCGCGTTGTCGCCGGACAGGTCGACGACGCTCCCGAGCGGGCGGCCGAGCAGTTCCTCTCCTGGCTACAGACCACCGACAAACGGTGGCTGGTCGTCTTGGACAACGTGGACACCCCTGATGTCGTGCGCGGCTTGTGGCCACCAACCGTGACCACACCGCCCGGCCCTCACCAGGGCAGTCCACACAAAGGAATGCGTCGCTGGCGCTCGGTTCTGGGCAAAGGCCAGCAGCAGAACACCAGCGAGCCATCCCCTCATGGTCGGGTCCTGGTCACCAGCCGACGTATGGACACCGCCGTGGCCAGCCGAGGCCGCGAGTTCATCGAAGTCGACATCTACACCCCCGAAGAAGCTCGCGCCTACCTCACTCACGCCCTGGCCGACCTGCCCTCACCAACCAGCGTCGCGCAGCTCGACCAGCTCTCCGAAGAGCTTGGATACCTGCCTCTCGCCCTGGCCCACGCCGCCGCCTACATCCGTGACCGACGCACCAGCATCACCTGCACCAGCTACATCGAGCTCCTCCGAGACCGGCGCCGTAACGTGGCCCGGGTCTTCCCAGAGACAGAGAGCCTTCCCGACGATTACCCCCGGACCGTCGCCGCGACATGGACGGTTTCCATCGAGCACGCCGACACCCTCGCCCCTCGAGGGCTCGCCCAGCCCATGATGCGGATCATCAGCCTGCTCGACCCGGCAGGCATTCCTCTTCGAGTCCTGACCTGCGCACCGGCACGCGACCATCTACACCACTTTTGGGCCAAAGGCGAACCACTCACCGAACAAGACGCGAACGAGGCGCTTTCAGCGCTGGAGAGACTCAACCTCCTCGCCCGCACCGGGCAGGGAGACGACGCCTTGGTGACGGTGCACCGGCTGGTCCAACGCACCACGCGTGAGGCTCCCGAAACGCGCCCCGACCGCGACACTGCGCACACTGCCGCGGACGCCTTGGTGGAGGTGTGGTCGGAGTCTGCCCACGCCTCCCCTTATGGGCAGCAGTTACGTGCCAACACCACCGCCTTGGTCGAGCACACTGAGGCATGGCTGTGGGAGGACAAGGGACACGAGGTGTTGTTCCGAGCAGGAACGAGTCTGGGGGAGTCCGGAGCGGGTGCCCAGGCTGTCACCTACTGGCAGACGATGGCCTCAACTTCCGAGGCATATCTGGGCGCTCATCACCCTGACACCCTCACTGCGCGTGGCAGCCTTGCCTTCTGGCGGGGCGTGGCTGGGGATGCGGTCGGTGCTGTCCGTGCTTTGGAGGAGCTTCTTGGCGACCGCCGCCGTGTCCTGGGATCTGATCATCCTGACACCCTTGCTACGCGTGGCAGCCTCTCTATCTGGCGGGGCGCGGTCGGGGACGCGGTCGGCGCTGTCCACACTCTGGAGGAGCTCCTCGCTGATCGCCACCGTGTTCTCGGCCCTGACCACCCTGATACCGTCATCACGCGTGTCAATCTCGCTCACTGGCGAGGTAAAGCGGGGGACCCGGCTGGTGCTGTCCACGTCCTTGAGGAGCTCCTTCCCGACTGCCAACACGTTCTTGGCTCCGATCACCCCAGCACCCTCGCCACACGAGGCGGCCTTGCCCACTGGCTGGAAGCGGTGGGAGATACCGTCGGTGCTGCTCGTGCCCTGGAAGAGCTTCTTCCTGATCTGTCGCGCGTTCTCGGTTCCAACCACCCCGGCACCATTACCACACACGTCAACCTCGCCCTCTGCCGAGGCAAGACCGGGGATACGGTCGGGGCTGCTTATGCCTTGGAGGAGCTTCTTCCTGATCTGGCACGCGTTCTTGGCCCCGATCACCCCAGCACTCTCACCACCAAGGAAAGCCTTGCCCACTGGCGAGGCAAAGCTGGCCTCGATGGGCCTCGGTGAATCTCCGCAGGTCATCACGGTCACACCCAAGCACACTCCTCATACGCTTGTGAGGGGTTCGGGTTCTTACTGCGAACGACCTTTTGAGCCTGCATCCTCTGCCGTGCCAGAGCACAAAAACGACCGTTGTCCAGAAACACCAGCAGGGAAATCGAGTGATGAAACACCCCCCAGTATCGATCACCGCTGCTTCGGCACTACTGTTCCTTGCGACGGCTTGTTCCTTCTTTCCACAGGAGGAAAAAACTCGAATCCAGGTGAGCGTCGTCGGACTGCCCGCCGGGTACGTCGGTGACGTCGAGATCGTCGGGCCTGAGGGCTACGAGTCGACAACGGTTGAAGACTCTTACACCGACGAGGTACCCGCTGGCGATTACACTATCAACATCGGTCACGTCGAACTAGAGGATGCGACCACATACGCGCCCCAGGACTCCATTTCCTTGACGATCGAAGAAGGCGAGAATGAGGAGGTGGTCGTCGACTACAATATAACCATTCCAGAGACTACTACGGTTCTCAGTCAAGAGGATCCTGGGATCCGATCCATCGACGGCATCACAGTGACATTCGAAGCGGGGGTGGAAGGAACTGATGAAATCCAACCCGGACAAATCATCATCGGCCCTTCCGGTGTTGGCGAGAGCCAGTTGGTGGTGGGAGAGGTCACCAGGAGAGAAGACAGCGGAGAAGAGTTTTCTGTCGACATTAACCCACTTCGACTCGAAGAGGCACTTCCTGAAGGCATGGTCGTTTTTGAACAGGCCGAGGTGGATGATCAAAACGCGCCGCTGCGGCCGCCTATGGAGCCAAGCCCAGAGGAGCCAGAGTTCGAGATCGGCCTCTGGGGTCACCAGATAGGCCAGGAGTGGGACCGAGGCAACGGAAACGCCAATAGCTGTGTAGCGGAAATCCCGGCCCTCAAGTTCAGGCTTAACAACCTCGACGTGAATCCGGGAGGACACTATTCTTGGAGTGGCTGGGGTCAAGATGTTTCCGCGGACATGAGCTTCCGGTACGAGTCGAGCGTGGCCTTGGAAATCGAAGGACGCGTCGAAGCTAAGTGTACCCAGCAGTATGAAATGGGAGGGCTGAGCCTGGAGTCCGTATGCGACGGCAAGCTGATGACCGTCGTGAGGATCGTGAGCCGGGTCAGCCCAGCCTGCGACGTCTCTGTTTCCTTCAAGGCAAACGTCCACGGCGACCCTGGTGAGGTCAATGCTGTGATTCAAGGCGATGCCGTGTTCGACGTTCGCGGTGGAGTCGGAGAAGGCAGGGGGCCATGGAGCGAAATCCGAGAAAGTAGCTTCACGCCGACCACGGAAATGACCCTGCAGGGTCCAGGTTTGAGGAGCTCCCTCGAAGGCGCATTTGAGATCGCCCTTGGAGCCAATATCCTCGGCCTTGCCGAGGGAAAGGTGGGAGTCGAGGCCGCTTTGGCGCTCGAAACTTCCCCCGAGGAAGCCAAGGTTCCCGTCAAGGGCAAGCTCTTCCTGCGAAGTGATCTTTTCTTTGGAAATTGGCGCTCCGAGATTCCCATCGTCCAGTGGGAGAAAGATCTCACAGGAGGGGGGATCGAGTCGGAACCACAGAGCCCACCGGCTTCTTCCGAAGATGAGAACGAGGATACTGGTGCTCCTCAGGACATCACTGCAGCCGAAGCCGAGTCCTTGTTCTTGGAATGGCTGAACCAGGTTGGTGAAGGTGAAGTTGCGCACGTCGACCTGGAAGTCGTCAACGGAGGATTCTTTGAAATCGTTGATGGGAACACTCTGTACTACGAACCCCCGTCTGAATGTACCAACGCTTTCGATCCCGGCCCTCATTGCTTCCACCTAACGCTCAAGTTCCCTTACACGCTGCAACCCGACGGTTCGGATGTCGTGCGCATCAATGATTCGCTTCGCATTTCGCGCGCGAGTGGGAGGATGGGGTTCTACGTTGTTGAGTTCGAGGAGCCTTAGTACTCCAGCCGCACTTAGTGATCGATCAGGCGCTCCTGGCGTTGGTAGTGGCAGCGGCGAGCACGAGCCTGGTGACGGCGTCTCCACCGCGACCAGCGAACCCGGTGTGACCAGGGGTGATTGGGCCGGTGGTAGTGGGTGTGCAGTCGGCGGATCTCGTTGACGGTGAGTTCGATCAGCTCGCCCGGATCATGACCGCTTGATCCCTCATGCGGCGATCGTTCCTGCGGGCCGGGCCCCCTGTGTGGCCAGGCCCTCGGACTCCACGCCGATTGCCTCACCCCGTCCGGTCGGCGGATCGGCAGCGAGGAAGGCCAGGTGGGCATGGGCCACCATCGCCAGCGTGATGTGCCGGTACCAGGCGGTGTGCGTGCGGACCTGGTAGTGGTCCAAGCCCACCTCGTTCTTGGTCGCCTGGAAGCACTCCTCCACACTCCACCGGGCCCCGGCCACCCGCACCAGCTCGGGCAGGCTGACCGGGCGCATGGACCAGCAGCGGTGGAAGGCCACCTCGGCAGGGTCACTGACGAGCGGCGGGCCAGCACCCACTCGTACTCGCCGACCCCGACCCGGGCCCAGTCGTAGAACCGCTGCCCTTTGGCGCCCCGGCCACAGGAGTAGTGCTGCCAGGCGTTGGGCTCCAGGACCAGCAGGTGGTCGCAGGAGATGGCGAACACATGACTCAGCCCCCGGCTTCGGCAGCGCTCTCGCAGCCGGGTGTTGTCGCCGTAGGCCTCGTCGGCGGTGACCCGGGCGAAGGACAGCAGTGGGTCGTCGGCGCAGCGTTCGATCATCTGCCAGGCCAGTTCGGGCTTGGTCTCAATGTCTTGTACCGGGTGTGATGGAGACTCTGGCGTGTGCCGGGATGGCCTCCCGTCACCTGCTCTCGTGGTGGGCCCGGAAAGCATGACCACGCGGTCATCAGACCTATGACCAGTTGGTCATGGGCTTGCAGCCACAACCTCGCCACAGTGGGCGCATGGATGGATTCGAAGAGGGCACCCGTGCCCTGACAGGCCTCGTTAAAGGCAGGTGCCGCGATGGTGGCTGACCTGCTGACACAGGAGCTGGACCCGGAACGCTGGGGATTCAAGGCCGCGAGGCTGAGCGAGGCTGTGGGCCTGGGGCTTCCCGTACCTCCCGCGTTGTGCCTGCGAGCTGAGGACCTGGTTCGCGGAACGGCCGAAGCCGTCAGCGCGACGGCCACATGGCTGCGGCTATACCGGCCCCGACGGGTGGTACTCCGCACCAGCGCCCGAGAGGACCTGCCGGACAGCGCCCAGGCCGGACGGACGGTCTCCGTCCTGAACTGCCCGCCCGACGCCTCGGCGCTAGTGCGGGCAATCAGCCAAGACTTCGTCACCGAGCAGAACCTCAACGGGACCACCGGGGCCTGCGTGCTGGTCCAGGAGCAGGTCGACGCGCCTCTGTACGGCGTGGCGTTCTCTCGCGACCGTCGTGTGCTGATCGAGGCGGCCCGACGGCCGGACGGGGTGACAGCCGGCGAGGTTCCGCAGATCCGCGCCCGGGCCGAAAGCGAACGGCTCGCCGTCAACACGACCGGGCGAGCCGTCCCCAGCCTGATCCTCACCCGTCGCCTCCGCCGGGTGTGCCTGGTGCTGGCCGAACACTTCGGGTTCGACGCCGATATCGAGTGGGCGTGGACCGGTGCGACGGTGGTCGTGCTCCAGATCCGCCCCATCACGGGCGAGCCTCTGGAGTGGGCCTCATGAACGGCATGGGCAAGGCGGAAGCCCTCACCGTCCTGGAGCACCACGGTCTGCTCCGCATACCGGTGAAAGTCTTTCAGTATCCGACCTCGGTGACCAGTCGGCAGCTCCAGCAGCTCTTCGGCCGGGACACGCACCTCGTCGTACGCACGGCAGCAGACTCCGAGGAACGTAATCTCCCCCGCCGAGTCGGCGTGACGGCCGAGATCGCAGCGGAGTGGATCAACGCTCTTCCACCGACGCTGTCCGCACTGGTCCAGCCCTACGAGCAGGTGCTGTTCTCCGTGGAGCTGGCCGCCTACGAGGACCTGCACGTGGCCGAGGTCGTCCCCGGGATCTGGGAGCTGGACAACCGCCTGGCCCCGCTCGTTCTGCAGATCCGCAGTGACCGCGTCGACCTCACGGCCACCGATGATGAGTCCCAACGCGCACGGTTTCACGACCCTCACCACGGCCTGCACGAGCGCCCCGCGCGTGTCGACGACTGGCAACTCGCCACCGTGACGAAATGGATCAAGCACCACCACCGTGCCCTGAACGTCACGCTCACGGACCTGGGGCATCCCTTCGGGCTCAAGCTCCACTACTCCGCCCGCTTCGGCCTCTCCCCGCAGAACCTTCGCGGAACGGTTCCCGACTCCGACACCTGGCACGGCGGCGACCACCCATCGACCGTCGAGACAACCGTCGTGTCCTCCACCAACGAACCCATCCCCACCGGCCCAAAGCTGCTGAACGTGTCCATCGCCCGTGAGGACCACACCACGCTCACCACGTTCATCCATCGCCTGCGTGAGACGGGAACCCGTGAGGTCTTTCTCCGCTCAGGAGTGCTCTCCCACCTGGCCATCAATCTCCGCGAAGCCGGAATCACCGTGCGGAGCGCTCATGGGTGAGTTCTGGGTGATCGAGGGAATCGACGGCGCGGGCAAGAGCCACCTCCTGTCCCGCCTGGCCGACACCACCTGCGAGGCCGTCGTTCTCCGCAAGGACGATCGCCTCATGAGCGGCGATCGATGGGCCGACGGACGGCTTGCCGTGATGCACAGCCTCACCTGGGGATATGACCACGCCGAACCGGTGTGGAACTACCCCTCCCGGTACTGGCTGCCCACGTTGGCTGCCTGGTACGAGCTTTTCCACCACGTCCACGTGGCACCCGCTCTCACGGAGGGACGCCCGGTGGTCGTCGACGGCTGGTACTTCAAGCACCAGGCTCGGATGGCGCTCTCCGGGGATGAGCATCTGGTGGCCTTGGCCGCCCGGGTGTTCTCCGCCCTGCCCCAGCCGGACCAGGTGGTCAGGCTGTCCACGCCTCCCGACCTCGCCGCCACCCGCAGGTCGGGCAGCTCGAAGCCCTCCGAACACGGGGCCTTCGTCACCGGCCAGGCCGTGACGTCCGAACGGGACTTCACCGCCTACCAGACCCGTACCAGCCAGGTCTTGGACGAGTTCCTGCGGCGACACCCCGCCCGGGTTCACACCCTGGACGGCAGTGCTTCCCTCGAGGTGCTGCTGTCGCTACTCCGTGAGGAGACCGCCCCGTGAGTGTCACTGCGCCCGCGGCCGTCACCACTGAGGACCACACGATGGGGGAGCGGTTGGCCGACTACGTGTTCCCCAAGGTCCCCGTCGATCTCCTCGCCGCCACCGCGGGCCGCGCCTGGGTCTACCCCAACCGGTCCCTGTCCTTCCTCCTGGGTGGGGAGAAACGCCAGGGGAAGAGGTTCAACTGGCGTCGTCCCTACTTCACCGTTGCCGACCAGGTGCTGCACTGCGTGGTCCCTCCCGGGCGGGACTACACGCACCACTACACCCAACTGCTGCGCTCCGCCTGTGCCTTCACCGGTCTGGCCGCCGACGTCACCACCGAACCACCGGCCCCCGGCCAGGGCCTGGAGTTCGTCGACCACTGGCTTCCTGACAACCTGCCCGCACACGACCTGGCCGTCCTCGGCTACGTCGACCCTCTCTTCCACGGCCACACCACCGGCTGGACCCACCGGCCCGGGTTCGGCTGGCGCACTGCCCGCATCGGCTCAGCCACCGTCCTCCTCCTGGGCTGTGAGTTCAGCTTCTGGGGCGACCTCGCCGGAGACCTCGTCACCGCGCTCGTCGCACGCGGTCACACCACGAACGTCGTCTACGTCGGCAAGCTCGGCGGGCTACAACCGGACATGGTGCCCAACACCCTCATCGTCACCGGCACCACCACCCGCAGCGAAAACCGCACCCTCACCTGGGGTAGCTCACTGGACCTCAATGACGCCCCACCGACCCTCCGAACCGGGACACGGCACGTCACCGTCCCCAGCGTCATGGACGAGACCCGCGCCTGGTTCCGAGCCCACCGCGACGACTTCGACATCGTCGATCCCGAGATCGGTCACATGGCCCGCGCCGCCCACACCGCCGGCGTGTCCTTCGACTACCTGCACATTGTCACCGACAACCTCAACGGCACCTACGAACACGGCCTGTACGCCGAACGCAGCGCCCCCGTCGCCACCCGGCGACGCCGCTGCCTACGCGACATCGAGGCCATCCTGCACCGGAGCCTGACATGAACCTCACCGCACCCGTCACCTTCCTCGGGCTGGACTGGAGCACTCCGGACACCCCGCGCCTGCGCACCACCGACCCCACCAACCCGAACGGCAGCCTCCTCCACCCCCTCCTGGGCGAGCACACCTTCTGCATCGACGGCTCTCAGCGCCGCTGCGTTGGCTGGTTCGACCTCACCGGGACCGAAGGCGGGCACGTGCGCTGCCGCACCGACGAGATCGTCACCAGGGGAAGGCAATGTCGCCGCTGCCAGTACAAGGAGGGGTTCATCGCCGCTCACCGAGCCCACCGAGACTCCGCCGCCCTGCCCGAGAACATTCGCGACTACCTACAGCAACCTCACTGGCTCTACCTGGACGTCTTCGCCAAGGGCATGACCAAGGTCGGCACCGCCGCCGAGTCACGCCGTCGCAGTCGCCTGGCCGAGCAGGGCCCTGTCGCCGCCGTCTACGTCGCCCGCACCCCCGACGGCATGACGATCCGCGCCCTGGAGTCCGCCGTCTCCCAACACTTCGGACTGCCCCAGCAGGTGCCGACCCGCCGCAAGATCCTCGGCCTCCGAGAAACGGTGGATACCGCGGCCCTCACCACCCGGATCACCGATCTCGCCACCCAGGTCGCCTCCTACCTGGACAAGCTCGCCATCGATCAGCCTGGCATTGAGCTCTTCAGCGACCCCGAACTCTGGGTGCGGCCCGCGTGCGCCACCACCGTCTTCGAGGCCGCCCCCGTCCTGGCCTACCCCGCCGACCTCACCCAGGGCACTCACCACCTCCACATCACCTGTGCCAGCGGCCCCGTCGCGCTCTTCACCACCGACCCCGAGCCGCACACCGACGCGGCCCGCTACTGCGCCGACCTGACCAAGCTCATCGGCCGCCGCCTCACCCCCGCCACCCCCGAAGACACAACCACCAGCGCCCCCCCCCTCTTCTGACCCCGGAAAGGCACCTGTGGACGACGACACCCTGCGCGAGATCTGCACCTTCTGCTGTGAAGTCGAAGGCGGCGGCGACTCCAACCTCTTCTACGACCTCGGCCTGGCCCGCACTCGCGGCGACTACGTGCTCCACGAAACCGAGCACTTCGTCGTCATGCCGTGCATCGGGGCCCTGACCGACTGGTACCTGCTCATCGTCTCCAAACGCCACACCCTGTCCGTGGGCTGGCTCGACGACGCCGAACGCGCCGACCTGCGCACCCTCATCCCCCAGGTCACCGACCTCATCCGCAGGCGCAGCGGCCTCGACAGCCTCGTCTTCGAACACGGTAGCTTCAACTTCCGCGACAAGGGCGGCACCTGCTACGACCACACCCACATCCACGTCGTGGCCACCGACCGCGACCACCACGCCTTCCTCGACCAGATCCCCGCACCCATCACCATGCGCCCGTGCACCGACTGGATCGACGCCGCTCGCCACCTGGTGAACGACCAACACCGCTCCTACCTCGCCCTCGGCGCCCCCGGCCAGGACTGGATCGGCACCGCCACCGGGGCACCCTCCCAGTTCTTCCGCCGCTGCCTCGCCTCATGGATCGGCGCAGAGGAAGGCGAATGGGACTGGCTCACCTTTCCCCAGACCGACCGCGTCCACCGAATGAGCACCCTGCTCATCACCGGATGACCCACACCCACCCACATGCGGTACCCGCCGTACCGGGCCGCGGAGCGAGCGCGGGGCGTCGGCGTAGTCTGGGGCGCGTGGTCCACACCGAGGAGTTCGCCAAGCGCGCGACCCGCGCCGTCCACACCGCCGCGCACACCCTGGGCATAGCCTCACCAACGGAACCCGAACTGATCCGGGCCGGGGAACGCGCCGTCTTCCGCCTCGGCGGCGGCACGGTCATCGGCCGGGTCGAGCGCTCCGCAGCCCGGTGGAAGGAAGCCGACCGGGAGGTCCGCGCCGCCCGCTGGCTCGCCGACCAGGGCCTGCCGGTGAGCGCACCCCTACCCGGAGACCAACCCCTCCTGGTAGAGGACACCGCCGTCACCTTCTGGCAGGGGGTGGACGGGGAGTGGACCGTGCCCAAGGAACTCGCGGCCCTGCTGCGGACCCTGCACAACCTCACCCCACCACCCGATCTCCACCTACCCGAGCTGGACCCCTTCGACCGCGTCACCGAACGCATCGACGCCGCACACCGGCTCACCACAGCCCAGCGCGACCAACTCCACGCGGTCCACCACGACCTGGCCACACGCCTTCCCATCGTCACACCTGTGCTCGGCCGCCACGTCATCCACGGGGACGCCAACATCGGCAACGTGCTCGCCACCGACCACGGAGTAGTGCTCTTCGACCTGGACGGCATCTGCTGGGGGCCACCCGAATGGGACCTGGTCCTGACCGCCCTGTACCGGGACCTGGGCTGGCACACCGAGGCCGAGTACGCCGACTTCTGCGATGCCTACGGGTTCGACGTGACCACTTGGGACGGTTATCCCCTCTACAAGGCGGTCCGGGAACTACGCATGACCACTTGGCTCGCGCAGAAGGGCGGAGAGAGCCCCGAGATCAACGCCGAAATCGACCAGCGCATCACCGACCTGGCCTACCCCGAACACCCCCGGACCTGGCACCCCTACTGACCCGAGACCACCACGGAACCAGCCTGGCGGAGGAACCGCGCCGCCTCGGGCTGGTCACGGTAGGGCAGAACCCTCTTCGCGAAGTCGTCCAGATAGCCGACGCACCGCGCGGAGGAGGTCGCCCGAACCTGAGGAATCACCCGCGTGCCCAGGTGCACCGCCTCCTCCACCTCGCCTTGCCCGAGCACGGCCGTGGCCAGGACTATGCGCGTGAAAACCCGACTGCGCGCGTAGTCGTCCCCCGTCGACGCGGCGAGGCTCTGCTCGGCCAGGCGTCGGGCCACATGCGCGTGTCCCAGATCCCGGTGGCAGTGCGCGACTTCGTCGGAGTACTCGGAGTGGTCGAAGTAGCCGATCCACTCCGGATCCAGGCCAGGCCGACGCCGCCCGAACTCCCGCTCCGCCTCGCTCATCGCGCGAAAACAGTCGCTCTTGTCCCGGCGGGCCGCGTGGGCGCGCGCCTCCATCATCAGGAACTGCGCGCGCATGGTCGCCGTCGCACGGTCCCCGGCTCCGGTCAGGGCGGCCCGCGCCAGGTCCCGGGCCTCGCGGTGCGCGCCCAGGTAGTTGGCCTGGTGACTCATCGCCGACAGCACACTCGCGCCCAGGAGCCGATCCTCGGCGTGGGCGGCGAGGTCCAGGGCCTGGACGAAGTACCGTCGAGCCGCGCCGTTGCGCTGGGCGTCATAGGACATCCAGGCGACGGAGAGCACGAACTCCGCCGCGACCGCGAACAACGGCCGTTGAACTGCTTCAGGGCGAGTCTGCCGGAGCAGCGGGACGACCGTACCGTTGAGGTAGTGCACGGCGGTGGTGCGCGCGTTGTCTCCACCGAACCTGTTGTCCAAGGAAGCGAACGCCGCGGTGGCGGCACGGATCGCGACCACGGGCCCCTTGTCCGGCACAGGTTCCCCAGCGGGTGAGGACGCGTCCTGTACGAGCCAGGCGAGCACGGCGGAACTGACCGCCGAGGCCTCGGCGTCGTTCTCCAGGCCGGGTGCGCCTTGGGTATCCGCGCGCGTCAGACGCTCCAGAACGGCCGCTGCCTCGTCACCGGAGTCGTTCAGGTCCAGAGCGAGATCGGCAGGAACACACATCAGGTCGGGCGCGGGGATGTCGTATCCCTCAGTGATGCCTTCGAAGGCATGGTGGATTGTGTCGGGCCTGCGGAGTTCCCGGATCCCCTTCAGGACGCGGGAGACCATGGCCTGCGACAGGTCACACATCCGCGCGATGGCGTCCTGAGACAACAGGGTTTGCCTCAGCAGCAGTCGGATCAGCGCGTTGGCGTCCTCCTCGCCCACGGCTCGCTGCACCTCGGGAATGCGCCAGAACCGGACCGGAACGCACGAGCAGGCGCCAGTCCGTCGGTTTCGACCGCAGTTTCCGCAGAACACGGGTACGCCTTCCGCTCGGCTCTTCGGGGCGGGTGGGTGACACCGAAGCCTACGGGCGCCACCGCACGACAAGCCATGACCGGCTTTTCCTNNNGTCCGCTCCGTCATGGAGATGTCAGGGGTTTCTCCGGACAGTGAGTACATGAACATGACACCGCATGTCTCACTCGCCCTGGCCTGCTGTTTCTCGGCGGAGAACTGATGTCGTCACCTTACCTTCTCGTATTCCTCCGGTTTCGGGTAAAGGGGTCTTGTTGCCCCGACGTATCAGCTACGACGACCCGAACAAATCAGGACTTCTGTGCGGTTCCGACACCGCTCATCTGTCCCCCGCTCGCCGCTGGGCGGCACAGGTCACCCGGACCACGCCGTCCGCCGCATACCCTCTGGTCGCCTCCCTGGCCGAGCTTCACACGAACGCCCTGCGACACAGCGCTTCGGGGCTGTCGGGCGGGCATGTGCGAATCGAGGTCGAACGGTGCTGCCTCCTCTTCCTCCTGCACGTGACCGACGATGGGCCGCGGCCAGGAGTCGCACCAACCGTTCCTGCGCCGAACTTCTATGCCCCGACAGAGGGAGCGAGCCCCCAACTGGCCGAGTGCGGTTACGGCCTGGCCGTGGTCGAAGCGATGGCCCTGTGCTGGGACTTCTCCAGGGGATCCGGCGGCGAGTTGACCGTCAGCGCGGCCTTCGACCGGTCCGGGCGCACTCATACCAGATGATCGGCGAATAGTCGTTGGGGCAGACGCCCCCTGTTATTTGTGGCGGGGGTTAAAGATTCTCGTCCACCCAAGCGACCATCGACCAGCCCTGACCAGGGTGGATGGCCATTCCCCGCATTGACGGGTGGATTGTGTCTATACGTGCGGGTTTGTGCGTGAGAAGCGCAGTTCTGAGGGTGCGTGATCTCGGGGCCATCGACACTCACGCCGACCCCCAAGGGCAAGGTTCAGTCTCGTCTCGGGGCTGGTGAAGAAGAGAAGAAGGGGTGCCCCAGGCTGGTGCGGCAAACACCTACCTGGGGCGTGATTCCCACCTGATACCGCAGGAGGAAATCGTGGAGAAGTCTATCGGGCGACACCGCAAACGCCGTCAAGGATGGAGCGAACACGTGCGCTGGATGCTCGGCGCGGTGCTGGCCGCCGTGTTCTGCGGCCCGACAAGCCGCAGCGTCTGGCCACCGCCGGAACCCGAGGTACAGCGACCGCGCCCAGAGGGGTGTGCTCGAGCAGAGCGGGAAGCCGCCTCGAGGCCGCCAGCGGGTGGGAAGTCCAGTCTGGCTTCGCGCACCGACGCAGAGAGCGGGGCTGACGGGGGTGCGGCTGTGGTGCCGCGTCAGCGGAACCCGTACACCGGTCGGAATGGGTGGTGTGTGGACGACAACGGGGCGCGCGGGGTGCGCCCCTACCTTGCCCGAGCGGAGGAACGCTTCCTCCCCGGCCGTACCGAAGTGCCTGTAGGGGTTGGTCACGTCGACCTCCTGGCCGTCGTTCACGAGCCAGCACCCGTGCCCGCTCCCGCTCCGGTTCCCGAGGGCGGCGGGGAGGGTGAGTTCGCTGAGCTGGCCCGCCTCGTACGCGATTGGCAGGCCATGACCTCCTGATCGGTGGGAGTGAGCTCCTCTGGGTGGTGCCGACCGTGCTCGTGGTCGGCACCACCCCGAGGATTGTTCTTCGTTCTCGTCCTGGTATTGCAGGTCGGCCGTGTGCTATCGAAAGGGCTCAGGAAGAGGAGAATTCTGGAATGGTTTCGGGTGTTTATCGCGCCTGCCCGGGAGGGGTTGCTGAACCCAGAGTGAACACGATTTGAACCAGGGCCAACGGGTGGGCCGTTACCGGGGCCGTCGGGTGGGCCGGTTGTGGCTGGCCCACCCCTCCAGCGATATCTTCGCAGGTCATATGGGGTTCAAGTGGACCAATGCGTGTCCAGACTCATACCCAAGTGGGTAGTCCTGGTCGCGTAGGCGGGCGGGGCCGCCCGCGGCGAGCGCGTGGCGGCCCCGCCCGCA
>NZ_ANBC01000722.1 GCF_000341125.1 Nocardiopsis lucentensis DSM 44048
GGGGTGCGGGCCAGGGCGGAGATCCGCCGCCGCACATCCACGGGCAGGGCCTCGGGGGTCGTGTCGCCGGTCCGGCCGGACAGTCCTAGGGCCGTTCCGGCCGCCTGGGTGAGCGTCACGTTGCCTCCTCCATAGGTCTTCGTCGACCTGGGGACGTCGGTGAGGTACGGGAGTCCGCGCGCATGGTTCGGGCGCACACCACAGCTGGTGTGAAGAACGTAGAGCCCAGGGCTTGTGGCGCGGGACGGGCTTCAGGGGACTTGAATCAGACCTTGGGAATATTTGGTGTGAACACGGACAGACTGCACTGGCAGTCGGCCGGGACAAGGCCTGGTCCTCAAGAAGTCAACGTGAGACTACCTGGGCCACACGGGTCACCGCGACACTCAATCTGGGCAGAACAGGTCACATTGGTGTGGCGGCCGGAGAAGGCGGAACGGCCCCTTCCCCGGCGTACGCGGCGCGGGGGAGGGGCCGGACGGGGCACGGGTCCCGTCGGTCAGGCGGGCTTGCGCAGGTGGTGCACCCACGCGGGCGGAAAGTTGGCGAGTACCCGCTCGGAGCGGATCCCGTAACGGTCGATCCAGTCCTGCACCAGCCAGCTCGTCCGTGCCTGGCGGAGGTAGTCCTCGCGGCGCGCGATGATCGCCTTGACCTCCTTGGTGTAGAGGTAGCCGTAGAAGGACAAGGTCCCGCCCGGCCTCAGCACCTCGAAGTAGTAGTCGAGGATCTCCTCGACCGCCTCCGCCGTGAAGTTGGCGAACGGCAGCCCCGAGACGATCACGTCGTAGACCCGGTCGGTGCCCATGTCGTTGACGAGCATCGCGTGCACCGTCGCGCTGTCGGCGATCTTCGACAGTTCGGGGTCGGTGCCCAGCAGGTCCTCGACGTGGGCGGCGAAGGCGGGATTGGCCTCCACCAGGTCGACGGTGTCGCCGGGGCGCATGGCGGCGGCGATGCCCCGGGTGATCGCGCCGGTCCCGGCGCCGGCCTCCATGATGCGCAGCGGTCGGTCGGGGGCGGGGCGCTCCCGCACGAACTCGGCCAGGGTGTCGGCCAGGGCTCTGCTGCTCGGAACGACGGAGCCGGTGGCGTGGAAGGTCCGTACCGCCTGGGTGAAGAAGAGCCTGGTGTCGCGGAGACGCTCGTCCAGCTTGAGGGCGGTGAGAGGTCCGGTGGGACTCGTGGTCTCGGCCATACCCGAACGCTAGCGCCTGGCGCGCGCCGACGGGAGGGATCGGCGTCAAATCCTCAGGTTCGACGCCTTCCGCCGGCGTGAACGGCACCGCGCCGCAGACGTGGGTCGGGGCGGCGTAGGCTGACCTTCATGAGCGATGCGGACGACACCCCAGGAACCGCCCCCCGTTCCCGGACCGCGCTGGTCACCGGCGCCTCCAGCGGTATCGGTGAGGAGTTCGCGCGCAGGCTGGCCCAGCGCGGGTACGCGCTCGTGCTCGTCGCCCGCCGTGCGGCACTCCTCGACGAGCTCGCGGAGGAGATCCGTGAGACCTACGGCACCGCCGTCGAGGCCCTCCCCGCCGACCTCGGCACCCGCGAGGGCGTCACGGCGGTGGCCGGGCGCCTGTCCGCCGACGGCGGGGGTGACGCCGCCCCGGTCGACCTGCTCGTCAACAACGCCGGGCGCGGGGACGGCGGCGCGTTCGCCACCCAGGACCCGGGCGAGATCGACGCCATGATCGACCTCAACGTCCGCGCCGTCCTCCAGCTCACCCGAGCGGTCCTGCCCGTCCAGATCGCCCGGCGCGCGGCGGGCGAGACCGCCAAGCTCGGTGTGCTCAACGTGTCGTCGCTGGCCGGCGAGCCCGTCGTGAACCCCGGCGGTTCGGTGTACGGGGGCGGAAAGAAGTTCGTCACCCTGTGGAGCGAGAGCGTGGCCGCCGAGGTTCGCGCGAAGGGTGTGCAGGTCACCGTGGTCCTGCCCGGGTTCGTGCGCACCGACATGACCCGAGCCGTCCAGGAGAGGGGGCTGCCCGAGTTCGCCTTCGTGTCCAAGGCGCAGATCGTGCGGGATTCGTTGCGCGCGTGGTCCGCCGGGCGCTCGCACGTCGTCCCCGGCGCCCAGTACAAGACCGCCGACAGCCTCCTCAGGGTCCTGCCGCGACCGGTCGTGCGCGCCCTGGGCCGCCGTCTCGGCTGACCTCCGCCGCGACCTCGACCGGGATCGTTCACCGAACGTTTCGACCACATCGTGAGACATCCGCGTCCCCGTGCGGCAACGGGCGCCCGGACCGCCTACGCTGGTAACGCACTGTCGGTCGAGGAAAGACACCATGAAGACCTTCGAAGAGCTGTTCGCCGAGCTGTCCGAGAAGGCACGCTCCCGCCCCGAGGGGTCCGGGACCGTCGCCCAACTCGACGCCGGTGTCCATGCCATCGGCAAGAAGGTCGTGGAGGAGGCGGCGGAGGTCTGGATGGCCGCCGAGTACGAGTCGGACGACCACGCGGCCGAAGAGATCTCGCAGCTCCTCTACCACCTCCAGGTCCTGATGCTGGCCCGCGGCCTGCGTCTCGAGGACGTCTACAAGCATCTCTAGGGCGTGTTCGCCGAACACGCCCCGGCCGGTCTCCCGCACCGGCCCACCGGACGTCCCCGAAACGCCAGAACCGACGAAGGAACCACTCACATGTCCGACCTGTTGCGAATCGCCGTGCCCAACAAGGGCCAGTTGTCCGAACCGGCGGTCGAGATGCTGCGCGAGGCCGGGTACCGGCAGCGCAAGAGCTCCCGGGACCTGGTCATGGTCGACCCGGACAACGACACCGAGTTCTTCTTCCTGCGCCCCAAGGACATCGCCGTCTACGTCGGCGAGGGCATCCTCCAGGCCGGGATCACCGGCCGTGACATGCTGCTGGACTCCGGCGCCGCCGTGGACGAGGTCCTCGCCCTGGGCTTTGGCGCCTCCACCTTCCGCTTCGCGGCCCCCAACGGCGCGAGCATGAAGGTCTGCGACCTCAACGGCAAGCGGATCGCCACGTCCTTCGACGGGCTGCTCCGCTCCTACCTGGACGAACAGGGCGTCGACGCCCGCGTGATCCACCTGGACGGCGCCGTGGAGAGCTCCGTGCAGCTCGGCGTGGCCGACGCGGTGGCCGACGTGGTCTCCACGGGGACCACGCTCCGCCAGGCGGGCATGGAGACCTTCGGCGAACCGATCCTGGTCTCCGAGGCGGTCGTGATCCGGCCGTCGGGCGCGGGTGAGGACCCCAAGATCGAGCAGCTGCTGCGGCGCCTGCGCGGCGTCCTGGTCGCCCGCGACTACGTGATGATGGAGTACGACGTCCACGCCGAGCACCTGGAGCCCGCCGTCGCCCTCACCCCGGGCATGGAGGGCCCGACGGTCTCCCCGCTGCACCGCGAGGGCTGGGTCGCGGTCCGCTCGATGGTGCCGCGCCAGGACGCGCAGCGCATCATGGACGACCTGTGGCACCTCGGCGCCCGCGCCATCCTGGTCACCGACATCTACGCCTGCCGCCTTTAGGGCGTGATCCGCGGGCACATACTCTGCTGCGCGTCGCCCCAGCGGCACTCTCGCTGTGTTCTCATCAGTCGACAGGACACCACCCTGACTCCTTCTTCGGCCTTGCGAGAGCACTACTGGATACGCCGCTCGCGACGAGCAGCGCCCACGGAACACGCCCTGGCGCGCTGATCCGCGACGGGCCCCGTACACCGTGCGGGCCCGTCGTCGTGGGCGCCCTCGCGCGGTCATCCGGGGACGACGGTGAGCGTGTACTCGTCGCCGGGCGCCCCCGAGGGCGTGTCCACGAACAGCACCCGCCGGTCCGCGTCCCACTCGAAGGTCCAGTCCTTCGCCCCGTCCGGGGCGGCCACGGACAGGTCGAACCCGTCCGGATAGTCGGTCTCGGGCAGGTACAGCTCGGTCGGTCCGGACACGCCCTCGCGCACCGCGAACCGCACCGAGAGCCGCGCGGCGTCCGTGTCGTGGTCGATCTCCAGCGGGTCTCCGGCGACCGCGCGGGGGTAGGCGCGGTTCATCACGTCGACGAGGGGTCCGGGGTTGAGTTCCTCGTCCGCCCACGGCCCCCACCCGTCGTGGTCGTTGGACCAGTAGACCCGCCCCGCGGCCATCTGCTCGGTCTCCGCCAGCATCCGCGCCACGTAGTCGGTGGCGCCCTCCCCGGACACGTTCAGGCCGAACTCGCCCAGGACGATCGGCGCGTCCAGTCGCTCCGCCGTGGTGCGGACGCTCGCTGACCACAGCTCGACGCTCGTGTCCACCGTCTCCCGGGACTCGCCCGCGTACGGCTGCCCGAGGTCCATGGGCAGCGGGTAGGCGTGCGGGGCGTAGACGATCCGGGGCTCCCCCTCGCGAGGGTCCGCCAGGTGCGGCAGGGCCGACGGCGTCCCCCAGTTGACGCCCACCGCCTGCCCCTCCACGAAGAGCCAGGTGTCCTGGTCGGCCTCCCGGATCCGGGCGACGCAGCGGCGGTACAGCTCGGCGAGGGGGCCGCTTTCGAAGTCGGGCCCCTGGAGGCTGCCGCCGAAGGGCTCGTTCATGAGGTCGTAGCCGATGACCGCCGGTTCGCCGGCGAAGCGCGCGGCGACGTGCGCCCAGGCGGCGGCGTAACCGTCCATCAGTTCGGGGTGCTCACCGGTGGTGCCCCAGAAGTGGTCGAAGGCCCGGACCACCCCCGGCTCCAGGTAGACCAGCTCCCACATCTCCTGGGGTTCCACGGGCAGGCCGTCGGTGTGGGTGGCCCACTCGGGGGCGCCGTTGCCGGAGTGCCGCTCGGGGCTGGTGAACCGCCCGTAGAGGTCCTGGTGCATGTCCAGGAGGACGTGGTAGCCGCGTTCGGAGTACCAGTCGACCCGTTCGGCGACCGCGTCCAGGTACGTCTCGTCGTAGACCCCGTGTTCCGGTTCGAGCGCCTGCCACTGGAGGAGCAGGCGGACGAAGTTGGTGCCCATGAGGTCGTACTCGCGCTGGACGGCCTCCTCCGTGATCCAGGGCAGGCGCTCGGGGTCGGACTTGGCCGAACCGGAGGTGTTGAACCCGTGGAGGAACAGGGCGCGTCCCCGGTCGTCGGTGAGGTAGCGGGTGGGCCCGGGATCGTGCTCGGTGATGACCGCGACGGCGGTGGTCAGGAGTAGCGCGAGCGCCACGAGGGCGGCGGCGGGGAGTCGGCGGGGGAGTCGGCCTCGGGCCTGGCGCGGCATCGGCACCGTCCTTTCGGGGATGGGGGCGAGGGGGTGGTCAGGACGGGGTGTTGGATGAGACGCGGATCACTAGGATGCAAAAGGTGAATAAGATTCGCAATATCCGTCTGGCCGGCGCCGCCGGTTTCACGGCCCTGCTCCCCTGCGCGCTCTTCGGCAACGGCGCGTTCGTCGCCTGGCTCGGCGCCCGCGCCGCCTGGCTCCTGCTGCCGTCCGCGTTCGGCGCCCCCTTCGCCTTTCCCCGGCTCGGCCCCTCGACCGTGGGTCAGCCGCCCTGGAACCACGTCACGGAGATCCTGGCCGTGCTGGTCCTCGCCGGGGTCACCGCGTGGTGGACGTATCGCGCCCTGGGCCGTCGGCCCGGCGCCAACTCCTCGCGGTTCCTGCTCTCCGCCTGGGCCGCGGTCCTGCTCGGACTGGTGGCCGCCGGTGTCCTGCGCGCCGCCGCCGACGCCCTCGCCGGGGGCGTCGGGCTCCTGGCGCTGGCCGGGTTCGTGCTCGCCGGGACCCTCAGCGGCCTGCTGTGGGGCGTGTGCACCGGCTGGGTGTGCGCGGTGCCGGTCGCGGTCGTCCACCGGTTGACGGCGGCCCGGGAGACCCCGGCCCCGACCGGGGCCTGAGGAGGGCCGCCGCGCGTGCGGCGACGGGGTGGAACGGAACCCGCCCCACCCCGCCCGCGTGTCCGGGGCCTCAGGCCGCCGAGCAGACCACGTCCGGTACGCCTCCGGTGCCGTCGTGGGTCCCGGTGAACCCGAACTCCGTGCTGTCGCCGGGGCCGAGCGTCCCGTTCCAGCCCAGGTCCGTGGCGGTGACCCGCGTCCCACTGGTCGTGATGTCGGCGTTCCACCCCTGGACGACGCTCTGGCCGTCGTCGTGGGTCCACGTCACGGTCCAGCCGGAGAGCGCCGACCCCGCGGTGACCGTCACCGCCGCCTGGAAACCGCCCGACCACTCGGAGACGATCCGGTACTCGGCCGTGCAGTCCTCGTCGGCCGGAGGGTCGCTCGGCTCCTCACCCGGGTCGGGGGCGTTCACCGCCAGGTCGTAGGCGGCCTGGGGGACGAACTGCCCCGCGGGCGCGATGCAGCCGTCGGCCTCACCCGGCAGCTTGGTCCAGAGGAAGGCGTCGATCAGCGGGTGGCCCGTGTCGGTGGTGCTGGGGCGGCCGATCATCCGCCCCGGCGGGTCGCACCACTCGTTGTCGGGGGTGGGGCCGTTGCCGTTGCGGCTGGTGTCGATCACGGCGCCGAGCCCGGGTACGCCCGTGGCGGCGATGACGGACTCGGCGAAGGCGATCTCGTCGTCGGTCCAGTTGTAGTTGGAGGTGTTGGTGGCGATGCCGTGGGCGCTGTGCGCGATGTCCGCGCCGTTGAGCAGGTCGGCGGCGTCCTGGGGACTCAGCCAGGCCGAGTTCCCGATGTCGAAGTACACCCGCGCCTGGGGAGAGCCCGCCATGAGGGCCCGGCCCGCGAAGGCCATCGACTCCAGGAGCGGGGAGGGGTCACTGCACGCGCTCACCAGCGGGAGGGCGTCGGGCTCCAGCACGATGGTGGCGGGACGGCCCTCCAGTCCGGCGGCCACCTCCTCCACCCAGGCCCGGTAGGCCTCGTGGCTGGGGGGCCCC
>NZ_ANBC01000723.1:0-19470 GCF_000341125.1 Nocardiopsis lucentensis DSM 44048
GGGATGTTGTAGACGACCAGGATGGGGACCTGGTCCCGGGCGTCCGCGGCGCCGACCAGCGCGTCGACCTCCGCGCGGACCTCGTCGGGGTTGTGCTGGGCGAACCAGGTGGCCTGGGCGACCGAGGCGATGCGGTCGCCGATCACGTCGGCCCGCGGGTCGTCCGGGTTCTCCCGGACCCACACGGCCGCGGACGTGTCGGGGTTGACGTAGAACTCGGACTCGTCGGCCGAGGCCGGCGCCACGCCGAGCAGGGCGGCGCCGAGGGCCAGGGCCGTGACGGAGCCCAGGGCGGCTCCGACGGCTGTACGTGTTCGGGACATGAGCCTTCCTTCGTGGGTTGACCCCCGTCGTGCTCTTCCAGGACCCCCGTGCGTCGTCTCGTCTGTCGGCCCCCGTTCACGCGGTGCCGGGAGCACTCCCGTTTGGGAGCGCTCCCAAGCGCCGTCAGGCTACCCTGTGACGTGTCCTGTGCACAGGGGGGTGACGGAAGTGTTTCCGGGGCGTGCGCCCGCCCCGGCGCCGGTCAGCCCTCGGGGGAGTCGCCCGACCTCGGCCGGGCCTGGAGGGCCGCCCAGATCAGCGGGATCTGGAGGGGGACACGCCCCCAGGCGACCAGCCTGTTGTCGGCGACCGCCGGAAGCCGCCCCGAACCCGCGTCCAGGGCCATCCGCACGTTGGCGGGCCACACCGCGAGCAACAGCGCGGCACTGGCCGGACCGGCCCACCGTCGGCGGGTCAGCAGTCCGAACCCGCATGCCAGTTCGGCCACCCCGCTGCCGTACACGAAGGCCCGGTGGGCGGGAAGACGCCGGGGCATGATCGTCTCGAAGGGCTTGGGTGCGGCGAAGTGCAGCGTTCCCGAGGCGACGAACAGGCACCCCAGGGCGCGCGGAGCCACCGCGCGCAGTCTCTCCAGGCGGGTGTTCACGGTCATGCACACTCCTCTCGTGACGCGCCGCCCACAAACCTACTCGTCGGTAGTCCCGGGGGCCACCGCCCGCCCCCCGCACGGGTCCCCGCTGCGGGCACAATGTGGGCATGGAACAGCGGAGATCGGAGCGGACGGCGGACACCGCCCCCGGGGGCGGGGAGACGGTCACCCTGGAGCGGGTGACCGGTCAGACCGGAGGCGACCTGGTCCTGCGCCGGGTCGGCGCGCACTACGAGATCTACTCCAACGGGGTCTTCCTCATGGACACCCGTGACGGGACCTCGGAGCGGGAGATGGTGCGGGCGAGCCTGTCCGCGCTGCCCCACGGGCGGTCCCTGGCACGCGTGCTGATCGGGGGGCTCGGCGTGGGCTTCTCCGCGCGCGAGGCCCTCGACCACCCCCGGGTGGCCCGCGTCGACGTGGTCGAACTCGAACCGAGGGTCATCGCCTGGCACGACGGCGAACTCGGGGAGGCGGCCGGGTACGTCCACCGCGACCCGCGCTGCCGGGTGCACAACGCCGACATCGTGGCCTGGCTCGACGACGCCCGGGCCGCCGCCGACCCCGTCCGCTACGACGTCATCTGCCTGGACACCGACAACGGCCCCGACTGGACGGTCGTCGAGGGTAACGGCCGACTGTACGAGGGCGCCGGGCTGGACACGCTCGCCGACCTGCTCGCCCCGGGCGGGCTGCTGGCCTTCTGGAGCGCCAACAGCGTGTCCGCCTTCGAGGAGGCGTTGCGCGCCCGCTTCGCCTCGGTGGAGGTCATCGAGGTGCCCGTCGCCCGGGGTGTGCCCGATGTCGTGTACCTGGCGGGCTCGCCCTCGGCGGATCAGTCCTCGCTCGACATGTAGTCGGCGAACTCCCGCAGGGTGATCAGCCCGTCTCCGTCCTGGTCCATGGCCTCGATCGCCTTTCGGGCCTGCTCCTCGGTGCAGGTGTCGCCCAGGCGGTGCATGAGGTCGGCGTACTCCTGGGCGGAGATGCGCCCGTCGCTGTCGGCGTCGACGAACGCGAAGGTCGTCGCGTACTCGTTGGTGTCGGGCATCGGGGTCCCCTTCTCGGCTCTGGTTGCTGTGGCTCGCGCCAGCGTATCGGGGGCGCCACCGGCCAGGAAGGACACGGCGCGGCACGCGGAGGGGACGGCGTGTGATGGAATGTCACTCTGGGTAATAATAAGAATGCTCTTGGTTGTTTCCCGGTGGCGCGGGGGTGAATTGAGTCGGCTCCTTCATCTTTCGTTCATCTTTTCTCTTTTCCCTGATCAGTCGGACGGCCTTGCATGGGGAACGTGCTCGGCGGGACACGCCGGGCGGTCCCTGCACTGGGTCGGCGGCCCCCTGCCGACCCGAAAGTAACGAGTCGAGGATTCCCACGTGATCTCCAAGAAGTGGCTTCAGGTCGCCGGCGTCGCCGGAGTGGTTCCGTTCATCCTCACCGCGTGCGGTGGGAACAGCGACGGTGGCGACGGTGGCGACGGCGGTTCGGAGCTGTCCGGCACCATCGCGATCGACGGTTCGAGCACCGTCGGCCCCCTCTCCGAGGTCGCCGCCGAGATGTTCATGAACGAGAACTCCGGCGTCCAGGTCTCGGTCGCCCAGTCGGGCACCGGCGGCGGGTTCGAGAAGTTCTGCCAGGGCGAGACCGATATGAACGACGCCTCGCGCGAGATCAAGGACGAGGAGATCGCCGCCTGCGAGGAGAACGAGATCGCGTTCGAGAGCGTCCAGGTCGCCAACGACGCCCTCGCGATCGTCGTCAACCCCGAGAACCCCCTGGAGTGCATCACCGTCGACCAGGCCAGCCAGATCTGGAACGAGGGCTCCACCGTCTCCACCTGGGGCGACGTCGACGGGATCGACGTGGGCGACCTCTCCGGCGAGGACATCACCCTCTACGGCCCCGGCTCCTCCTCCGGCACGTTCGACTACTTCACCGACGCCATCAACGGTGAGGAGGGCGTGATCCGCAACGACTACACCGACATCGGTGAGGACGACCAGGCCGCCGTCGTCGGCGTCGAGGGCGACGCGGGCGCCATGGCCTACATCCCCTACTCCTACTTCACCGAGGCCGGCGACGCGGTCAAGCCGCTCCAGATCGACGCCGGCGACGGCTGCGTGGAGCCCACCCTGGAGAACGTCCAGGACGGCTCCTACACCCCCCTGGGCCGCGGGCTCTTCGTCTACGCCAGTGACGTCGCCCTCCAGGAGCAGGCCGCCGTGGACTTCATGAACTTCTACATCGAGAACTCCGACCAGATCACCGAGACCGCCGGGTACGTTCCGCTGACCGAGGAGCAGAAGGCCGCGGCCAACGAGCAGATCGAGTCCCTCACCTCCTGACCGCCCTCGATCCGAGAGCACACCAGCCATGGCAAAAAGCAGCATGGCGACCCCTCCGGCCGGCGCTGACCAGCGCCGGCCGTTGGCGGGCGCCGGATCCTCCCACCTGGGCGAGAAGAGCATCAAGTTCCTCCTCGCCCTGTGCGCGGCCTTCTCCATCATCGTCACCACCGGGATCGTCGTCGCCCTCGTGGTCCCCACGGTGAGCTTCTTCGGGGAGATCACCTTCTCCGAGTTCCTCTTCGGCACCGTCTGGCAGCCGGCGTTCGCCAACCCCTCGTTCGGTGTCCTGCCGATCGTCGTGGGAACGCTGATCGTCGTCGTGACCGCGCTCCTGGTCGCGATTCCGATCGGTCTCGCCTCCGCCGTCTACCTGTCCGAGTACGCCTCACCGCGCGTGCGCAAGACGATCAAGCCGGTCCTGGAGGTCCTGGAGGGCATCCCCACCGTCGCGATCGGCCTCTTCGCGTTCTTCTTCATGCGCCCGATCGCGGAGAGCCTGTTCCCGTTCTTCCCCTGGGAGACCCCGTTCTCCATCGGTATCGCGGGTATGGCCGTGGGCCTGCTCATCGTGCCGCTGGTCGCCTCCGTGTCCGAGGACGCGATGCGGTCGGTCCCCGGAGGGCTCCGTGAGGGCGCCTACGCGCTCGGTTCCAGCAAGATGCGGGTGACCCTGCGCGTGGTGTTCCCGGCCGCGATCTCCGGCATCATCGCCGGGATCGTGCTCGGCACCTCCCGCGCGATCGGCGAGACGATGGTCGTCCTCATCGCCGCGGGCGCGGGCAACCCGAACCTGACGTTCGACTGGTTCAACTCCGCCCAGACCATGACCGCCTACATCGGCGGCACCGCGACCGGCGACATCCCGCAGGGCACGATCGTCTACGACACGATCTTCGCCGTCGGCACCCTGCTCTTCTCGATGACGCTGGTCATGAACATCATCGCGACCCGTCTGGTCCGCCGCTTCCGTGAGGTGTACGAGTAAATGGTCATCGACAAGGGAAAGCGGCCCCAGAGGTCGCGGTTGGCCGTCGCGGGCGCCCGGGCGGCCACCGACAGCATCTTCGCCACGTCGTCGCGCTCGGACCGGATCGGCAACGTGCTGTTCCGGTCCCTGCTGCTGCTCGGCATGGGCGTCGCCCTGCTGGGCCTGGTGGCCATCATCCTCTGGTCGCTCGTCGAGGGCGCGCCCCGGCTGGACGCCGAGCTGATCACCGAGGGTCCGTCCTCCATCATGCCGGAGAGCGCCGGGTACCGGACCGCCATCCTCGGCACGCTGTGGGTCATCGGCGGCGTCGTGCTGTTCATCGTCCCCGTGGGCGTGGGCGCGGCGATCTACCTGGAGGAGTACGCGGACAAGACCCGGTGGTGGAACCGCGCCATCGAGGTGAACATCCAGAACCTGGCGGCCGTGCCGTCCATCGTGTTCGGCATCCTGGGCCTGGCGTTCATCGTCCGCGGCCCGCTCAGCCTCGGGTTCGTGGCCGCCGCGGGTTCGTTCACACTGTCCCTGCTCGTGTTGCCGACGGTCATCCTCGCCGCGCGTGAGGCGATCAAGGCCGTGCCGAACTCGACCCGGCTGGGCTCGCTCGGCCTGGGCGCGACCAAGTGGCAGACCATCTGGCACCACGTCCTGCCGGGCGCGCTGCCCGGGATCCTGACCGGCCTCATCCTCTCCGTCTCGCGCGCGATCGGTGAGTCCGCGCCGCTGCTGCTGGTCGGCGCCGTCACGTTCGTGACCTTCGACCCCTCCTTCCTCGAGGGCCAGTACTCGGTGCTGCCGGTGCAGATCTACAACTACGCCGGCCGCCCCCAGGAGGAGTTCCGCGTCCTCGCCGCCGCCGGTGTGATCCTCATGCTGGCCGTGCTGCTGACGATGAACTCGTTCGCGATCTGGCTGCGCAACCACTACGAGAACAAGAACGCGAGATGACCGGGGTGCCCGCGAGCGCACCCCGGGCCGCGCCCGTGGACGCCCACGGGCCCGCTCGTTCGGTCAGCCTCCCGACCGGCGCCACGGCCGTGTCGGGTTCGTCCCGTCCCTGGAGGTCCGCGCGTGGAGTCTCCGTCGGCCCCGGAGGGGCGGCCGCTGCTGTTGGTGGGCGAGTCGGACGGGCGGGCCGCGAACGAGTTGCGCGCGCTGTTGGCCGACGAGCCGATCGACGTGTTGTTCTGCGCCGAGGCGCCCAGGGCCCTGCTGCTGCTCGGCCGGGAGGGGCCCGACGCCGTGCTCCTGGGCGCCATGGACGGGCCGATCGACTCGCTGGAGTTCCTGCGCATCGTCCGCAGCTCGGACCGGGTCCTGCCGGTGGTGGTGGGCGTGCCGAGCGGAGACGCGTCGTACGCCGACACGGCGCGCTCCCTCGGGGCGACGCTCACGGTGGAGCGGCCCTACGGCGCCGCTGACCTGGTGCCCTCGGTGCGGGCCCTGCTCCGGGGGCTCGTGCGAGATCCGCACGGCTCGGCCCCCATCGACCTGGGGCGGCTGCGGGTGGACGGCGAGGCCCCGGCGTTCCGGCTCGACGGGGCGCTCGTGGCGCTGCCCCCGACGGAGCACCTGCTGCTCCGGCACCTGGCGCGCAACGTCGACGCGGTGGTCCCGCGCCAGGAGTTGGTCCGGGCGGCCTGGGCCGGTGACGCGGACGTGCGGAGCAACACGCTCAACGTGCACATCATGCGGTTGCGAAGACGCCTGGGCGACGACCGCGCGCGCCCGCGGTGGATCAGCACGGTGCACGGGGTGGGGTACCGGCTCACCGTGCCGGAGGCGGGCTGCGGCTGAGGTCGTTCACGGAGCGCCTGTCAGGGCGGTCCGGGGTTGAAGATGGCGTGTGTGCCCACCCGACGCCAGATAACATGCGGCTTGCCCGGGTAGCGTTCGTTGCCGTACTCCCACGTCGCGCGCCCGTCGGGCGCCCAGGTCATCTCGTAGACCCCCGGGGCGCCCTGGACTCCCTTGACACGCAGGCCCGGTCGGAACCGCCCCTTTTCCACGTCGGGTGCGAACTCGGTGGTGACCACCCGCCGGAAGCGCTCCGCTTGTTGGCGGGTGAGCTTCTTGAAGTCGGCCTGGAAGCGGGGGGTGGTGGCGAACGTGGCCAGTGCTCTCAGTGCTCCTCGTCGTGTTCCAGAACGTCGAACATCGACTCAGCGTCCTCGAACTCCTCGGTCTGACCGGCGGCGATCTGTTCGCTGGCCTCCCGCTCACCCCGCTGCCACTCGGGGTCCCAGAACCACGCCTGGTCGGCGGGGACCGAGGTCATGCCCCTGAGCGTGACCTGGCCGCTCTCCGTGATGTCGAACTCGACCTCGTCGCCCTCACGGATGTGCAGCGCCTCGGCGACCTCACGGGGCAGGGTGACCTGGTTCTTACGACGCATCACCGCACGTCGACGTCTCGCCTTCGTCTCGCTCATGACTGGTGGCCCTTCCCGTCCCAAAGGGGTGTGCCCCGGCTTCCCCATACCGGCGACACGGTTCCATCATGACTCTGATGGTCGGAGAGTACAACTTTCCTACCGTACTTGCGTGGGAAACGCGGAAGGCGGCGTGTGACCAGACCCTCGCCGCGTGCGATTCCCTGGTCCCCGGTACCCGGGCATGATGGGTGGACGGAGCGTCGGCGGGGCGGCGGCCCCGGTCCGGCGCGGACGAACGCACCCACAGCGAAGCGAGAGCCCGTTGATCTTCATCACCGTCAAGTTCACCGTCCGCCCCGAGCGCGCCGACGGGTGGCTCGACCTCACCCGCTCCTTCACCGAGGCCACCCGTGCCGAGCCGGGCAACGTCTTCTTCGAGTGGTCCCGCTCGGTCGACGAGGACCACGTCTTCTACCTGGTCGAGGCGTTCACCGACGGTGAGGCCGGGCGCGCGCACGTGGAGTCCGCGCACTTCGCCAAGGCGATGGAGGACATGTCCTACGCGATCGCGGAGCGTCCCTCGATCGTCTCCACCGACATCCCCGGGATGAGCGGCTGGGGAGAGATGGGAGAGACGGCTCCCCGCGAGGCCTGACCGGCCCGGCTGTCGCCGTTCCCTACCCGTGTCCGGCTGGGCCACGCTCTCCAGTCCGCATTCGGCCATTCCTGTGACATGGTGAGTGCGTGCGGTTACGGTCGTGGTGTAGGTCCTCTCAACGCCAGGAGAGCGCGATGGGTAAGCACAGCAACCCCGACAAGCCCCAAGACCAGCGCGGCGACCCCAAGGACAACGACAGCCAGTACCCCTCCCCACACGGTGGCGGTGGGGAGAAGCAAGGCAAATAGGTGGACGAACTCACCGAACGGCGATCCGCGCTCGTCGACCGGCTCACCTCCCGGGGCACCCTGACCGATCCGGCGTGGCGCGCCGCCATGCTCAAGGTGCCCCGGCACGCCTTCCTCCCCGAGACCGTGTGGGGCGAGGACACCGCCGCTGCGGACGGGCGCCTCACCACAGTCGTCCGCTCACACCCGGACTGGATCCGGTGGGCCTACGACGACGTCTCCGTCATCACCCAGGTCGACGACGGAACCCCCGCCTTCCCTGACGGGCGCGGAGACAGGGCGACCTCCTCGGTCTCCCAACCTTCCCTCGTCGCGGAGATGCTTCAAGCACTCGACGTGGAGGACGGGACGAGCGTGCTGGAGATCGGCACCGCCACCGGGTACAACTGCGCCCTGTTGTGCGAACGCTCGGGTTCGGAGAACGTGACCTCGGTCGAGCTGGATCCCGTTCTCGCCAAACAGGCTGCGGCCAACCTGCGCTTGATCGGGTACAAACCGCACCTGGTGGTCGGTGACGGCGCGCTGGGGGTGCCCGAACGAGCTCCGTTCGACCGGATTCTCGCCACCGTCGCGGCACGTGACATCCCCAAGGCCTGGATCGCCCAGACCCGTCCCGGAGGCGTGGTCGTCACCCCTTGGGCGACGGGGTTCGCCACCACGGCACTGCTGCGGCTGGTGGTGGGTGAAGACGGTACCGCGTACGGGCGTGTGCTCGGCGACGCGCCCTTCATGTGGCTACGTGGCCAACGGGTCGTTCCCGGCGAGTTGCGTGACCACGTCGACGAGACCGCTGAGGGGGTCGAGGAGTTCCGGGCCGGACTGGATTCGATGCCGGTCTGTGACGCGGACCCGGCGGGTGGCTTGGCCCTGACGGTCGGGGCGCTTGTCCCGGGCCTGAGCCTTACTCGGTTCCACGCCACGGACGGCAGCGGCGAAGCGAGCGTGTATTTCTATGACCGGCGGGGCTCGTGGGTCCTCATCGAGTACACCCCGGGTGCCGACGCGTACGAGGCTTACCGGTTCGGACCACGGGACCTGTGCGCGGAGATCGAGCACGCTGTGCGTGCTTGGTGGGGTGCCGGTCGCCCGAGGCGGGATCGGATGGGGCTGACGGTCACCACCGAGGGGCAGCGGGTGTGGATCGACGACCCGGACCACGAACTGCTGCCGCCCCGGTCCGGTCAAGGGTGGTCGTAGCCTGGCCGGATCACCGGGTCCCTCGATACACTCGGCGTGGGATTGCATCAGGTAATGCAGCGACAGGCCCCCGATCGACGATCGGGGGCCTGTTCGCTTCCGCTACAGATCGCGTGTACGCGCGGTGGACAGTAGCGCTGCCCACTCCTCAGTGGGGAAGACCAGATACCCCAGCGTCCGGTTCTGGGTGTCGCGGGAAGGGCTGAGGGCTGATGGGTCACCGCAGGGAAGTGAACTGTTTCAACTGCGACGGCAAGAAGACGGTCCAGGAGTCTCGGGACGGTGTCGTCGTGAACGTACCGTGCCCGATGTGCGGCGGCAACGGAAAGCAGCCCAGCTGAGCTGACCCGCATCCGTGAGGGAGCAGCGGGGTCTGTCGCACATCCTCCGACTCTCGCTGAGCCCCCACATGACGCTCCGGGTCGACTGCCCCGGTCCGGTCGGGGGCGTCCGTAGCCTGGCCGCACAGAGCTTCCGCCGATAGACTCTTCGTGGGATGAATACACAGAGGACCCCGCCCTTGCAAGGGCGGGGTCCTCTGCATGTCCTAGGCCTGGAGTCGAACGGCGTTGACGGCCGCCGCCCACTCCTTGGACGGGAACGTCAAATACCCGAGGTGTCGGTTCTCGGTGTCCCGCACGGCGGATGTACCTGGAACGTCAGCGATCTCGACGCATGCGGATTCGTTTGGGCTGTAGGACGACTTGCGGAACTCCAGGGATGAATACACGGGTGCCTTCTTCTAGTCGGTGATCATGTTTCTCAACAGCTCGACCGTCGCGGCCTTGGACAGCGCATCGGCTGCCACGTCGTCGAGTGCGCTTCGGTAGTCGGCGACCTGGGATGGTTCGGTCAGGTAGACACCGTGGCCACGTGTCTCCAGGTAGACGACGCTCGGGTCCCTCTCATCCGCGTAGTCCAGGATCACCGTTGACCCGTGCATACAGCCGTGGAGACCGACGCCTATAGGAAGCACCTGGAGCGTGACGCCGTTGACGGAGTCCGCAACGTCTACCAGGCGCCGGATCTGTCCCTGCGCGAGGTCGGGCGTCGCTGCGAGGCGCAGGAGAACGGCCTCGTCGATCACGCACCGGAACTCGGGTGCGTCTGGTTCGTCAAGGATTTTCTGGCGTTCCATGCGTGCTGCGACGATGCGTTCGATCTCGGCTTCCGTGCGGGCCAGTGACGCGCGGGCGGACGCTGCGGCGTACTCAGGCGTTTGGAGCAGGCCGGGAACGACGATCGGGTGAAACGCCGAGATCTTGGAAGCTCTCGCCTCGAAGCTGATGAATCCGTCATCGAGGATGTCTTCGTACTGCTTCCACCACGGTTTCGTGCGTGCTTGGCGGCGGAGAGCAAGGAGCGCTTCACGGCGGACAGGGTCGGTCACCTTGTAAACGTCCATGAGGGCCTTGAGAGCGGAGACGTCAGGAACGCTGTGTCTGCCGCCCTCCATGTGGTTCAGGCGTCCTGAGGACCAGTCGAGGGCAGCTCTGGCCTCCTCAACGGTCATCGCCGCCGCCTCACGCATGTGTCGCAGCTCGGCAGCGAGTCGACGCTGCTCAATGGTCGGTGCTTTCTGTGCTGCTGCCACGTCTCCGCCTTTGCTGAGGTGCCTTCTGGATCATAGATGCCCTGGTCAGAAGCGGGCATTTCGGTCAGTCTGACGATGTCCTATTGACGCGTCAGTCTGACACAGTCAATATGGTTCTTGTATTCATTCCAACGGCCGGACCTCCCATCCGGCATCCCGAACCCTGGAGGTGCGCCCGTGCGCTACCTGCTGTTGTTCCTGCTGGCGTCGTGGCCGCTGTCCCGCGCCACCGCCCGCCCCGAGTTGCCTGACCGCTCCACCCCTGGTGTGGCCCGTCGGCTCGTGCGCGGCCTGCGCCCCCGTCGTGCGGCACGTGCCCGCCGCTACGCCTGCCCCGGCCCGGCGCTGCCGTTCGTCGTGTCCGGCCCCGGTGACCTGCTGCGCCTGGTGCCCACCACGGGCCTGTCCTGGTTGCGGGCGGGGGTGCGGTGATGGACCGCCTGGAAGCGCGCCGGGCCCTGGACGAGCTGATCGCGGGCCGGTGGGTGCTCTCCTACGAGATCGACGACGCCGGAGCGAAGACCTACACCGCCCGGCGGCCGGTCGGCTGGACCGGCCACGGCAACCCCCACACCCGCCTGGAAGCTGCCTCCTACCGGGAGCTGTTCGGCGTGATCGCCCGCCACACCAGGGACGGGGCCGTGCCCGCGCCCCGGGACGGAGGTCCGCGATGAGGAAGCGGCGGACGGTGTGCGAGATCCGCCAGGTGGCCTCGATGAGCGAACTGCGCCTGTGGGCGCGTGTGCACGGCGCCCGCGTCCGGTGGATGGGGGCCACGTGTGAGGGCGGTGAGGTCTGGGGCGCCACGAGGGGTGTGGCCACCCGGGTGTGCGTGACCGAACCGGACGGGCGCGTCCACCCCCTCGTGTGGCGCTCTCCCTTCGAGAAGCCGTCCCGCAGGTAACCGGCGAAAGGACCGCCGTGCCCCGGGGTGATGGCCCCCATCACCCGGAACCCGGGGCGCGGCCCGTGGAGAGGACCCCCGTGATGGGTGAGGAGTGGGAGGACCGGCCGTTGACGGCCGAGGAGGAGCGGGCGGTGCGGGTCCAGGACCGCTGGGTCGCGCTGCGGCTGGAATGGGAGGAGGAGCTCCGAGCCCGGGGCGAACGGGTCCCGGGACCGTTCGAGAACGTCGACTGGGGCGACTAGGGCGTGAGGGTGTCCAGGCGGTAACCGATCCCGCGGACGGTGTGGATGAACCGGGGCTGGGACTCGGAGTCGCCGAGCTTGTGGCGCAGGCGCCTGATGTGCACGGCGATCGTGTTGTTCACCGGAGGCAGGGGCTTGTGCCACACCTCGGTCCACAACTCCTCACGGCTCACGACGCGCCCGCTGTTGCGCATGAGGAAGTCCATGATCCCGAACTCCCGCAGCGCGAGGTTGACCGGGTTCCCGTCGACGAACAGCCGGTGGCCCAGCGCGTCGAGCTCCAGGGCTCCGGACCGCAGGGCCGTCGGCTGCTGACCTCCGGAGGCCGTAGTGGGGGTGTCGGCCCCGGGGAGCGATCCGCGCAGCAGCGCGGAGAGCTCAGGAATCCGGTAGGGGCGATTGACGCAGGCGGTGGCCCCCGCGGTGAGGGCCCTGAGGGCCCGCTGGGAGTCGCCCGCGCCCACCCCGATGAGGATGGGGATGTCGGTCGCGCGCCGCACCACGCGCACCAGCGTCTCCAGGTCGACCTCGGGGGGAGCCGCGCTGGTGACGAGCGTGTCCGGTCGGATCATGCCGATCCGGAGCAGTGCCTCGGCCCCGTCGACGCAGACGGTGATGTCCATGTCGTGCCCGCTGAGCGAGAGCACGAGCTGGTGCGACTGCTCCGACTCCGGCTCCACCAGCAGGACGCGGATCGGCCCCTCCGTCCGTTCGCCGGGGTCGCCCCGCTCCACCCGCTCCACCCGCTCCTCCTCGTCCGGAGCTCCCGAGGGCTGCGGGACGGAGGTGGAGGGGGTGAACGCGGGCATGGGCGATCCACTTCGTCGAAGGGGAGGGAGGACGGGGCGCGTGGCGGGCGGCCTACCCGAAGCGTCCGGAGATGTAGTCCTCGGTCCGCTTGTCGGAGGGCTTGCTGAAGATCGTCGCCGTCTCGTCGAACTCGACCAGGCCGCCGAAGCGGTCGCCGTTGTCGTCGACGGCGGCGGTGAAGAAGGCGGTCCGGTCCGAGACGCGCGCGGCCTGCTGCATGTTGTGGGTGACGATGACGATGGTGAACTCGTCGGCGAGCTCATACATCAGGTCCTCGATCTTGAGGGTCGCGATGGGGTCGAGCGCGGAGCACGGCTCGTCCATCAGGATCACCTCGGGGTTGACCGCGATCGCCCGCGCGATGCACAGCCGCTGCTGCTGACCGCCGGAGAGGGCGAACGCGCTCTCCTTGAGCTTGTCCTTGACCTCGTCCCACAGGGCGGCCTTGGTCAACGACTCCTCGACCAGGTCGTCCAGACCGCTGCGCACGCCCTTGATGCGGGGGCCGAAGGCGATGTTGTCGTAGATCGACTTGGGGAACGGGTTCGGCTTCTGGAAGACCATGCCGATCCTGCGGCGGACCTCGATCGGGTCGACGGCGGGGTCGTACAGGTCCTCGCCGTGGTAGGTCACGCTGCCCTCGACCCGGGCCCCCGGGATGAGGTCGTTCATCCGGTTGAGGGTGCGCAGCACGGTGCTCTTGCCGCAGCCGGACGGGCCGATCATCGCGGTGATCTGACGCGGTCCGACCTTCATGTTCACGTCGCGGACGGCCTTGTTGGAGCCGTAGTAGATGGAGAGGCCGCTGACGTCGAAGACGGGTTCGTCCAGCCCGGGAACCTCCCGGTTGTACCGGACGGTGTCGGGGGCGACGCCACGGCCGGACTCGGAGCCACGGGGAGTCGCGGTGTTGCTGACAGACATGAGGCCACTTCCGGGTCGGACGGAGCTTGCGCGGTCGGTGGGGGGGCGGATCCGCGGAGCGCGGTCGTACCCATGCAAAGGTGTCCGAATGAAGCGGAGGTGAACGAACCTCGTGGCCAAAGTGAACGTGTGCGGTGAACTCGGATGATTCCGGATGTCACCGTTTCGACCGGGACGATCGGAGAGGGTGTGGACACCGTACGTGACCGGATGTGAGGTGACGGTGTCGGTGACCGGACGGGGGCGGTGGACGAACGGGTGGGTGATCACGGCCGACCGGAGCCGCCCCGAGCACCGGCATCCGGGCTCTAGTCATAGTGCCCTCGAGCGCTGACCACGGTGATGGCGTCGTCGGTGACGCGGTACACCAGTCGGTGTTCGCCGGTGATGCGCCGTGACCAGTAGCCGGACAGATCGCGCTTCAACGGTTCAGGTTTTCCGGTTCCGTTGAACGGGTCCCGCACGGCTTCCGAGATCAGTGCGTAGACCTTCTTGACCATCTTCGCTGTCCGTGGCCGTCCAGTAGCCGAGGTCCTTCCACGCTTCGGGGTGGAAAACCACGTTCCGCATCAGGTGTCCTCACCCGCGAGTCGGGCGATGTCGTCCAGAGACACCTCGGTCAGTTCGACGCGACCGCTCTCGATGTCATCGATTCGCCGGTCGATGTCCTCGCGGGTCGGTTCGGGTAGTTCGCGTAGCAGCTGGTGGTACATCTGCACTCAGCTTTCCGGAACGATCCTGTAGCCGGACTGGCGTAGGGCCGCCTCAAGCGCGGGAGCGAGCACGGCGGTCGGTTCGTCAGGGTCGTAGGAGTGCGCGGCAGTCATGGTGGGTCTCCTCCTCGGTGCCCACCCCCGAATGCTATGCGGGGTACCCGTGTCCGTCCCGTGTTCGGGAGAACCGGGGACGGCGTCGCCCTCCGAGCCCGTCGGCTTGTCGTCGAACCCCTACCGACCGGAACCGCCCCGAGCGCCGGTGCTCGCGGTGCCCGGGGCGTTCGCGTCCGGTCGCCGGAGGCTCACTCCTGGGCGGCGGGCCCCTCGCCGTCGCCCGCGGCGGCCTGCTGCTCGGCGATCTTCGCGCGGACCTCGTCCATGTCCAGCTCGCGGGCCTGGGTGATCAGGCTCTCCAGGGCCTCGGCCGGGAGCGCCCCCGCCTCGTTGTAGATGACGGTCCGGTCGCGGACGACCATCAGGGTCGGGATGGAGCGGATCTCGAACTCGAAGGCGAGCTCGCGCTGGTCCTCGGTGTCCACCTTGGCGTGTACGACGTCGGCGTGCTTCTCCGAGGACTGCTCGAACACCGGGGCGAACTGGCGGCAGGGGCCGCACCACTCGGCCCAGAAGTCGATGAGGACGAGGTCGTTGTCCTTGAGGGTCTCGGCGAAGTTGTCCTTGGTGAGTTCGACTGTGGGCACGGGGTCTCCTGAAATCTGATCGTCGTCTGGTGTCGACCTGCGGCCAACGGCCATCCTCTTCCAGTGCTACAGCGGCGGCGTCCTCCGGTTTGTTCCATACCCGGCAGGCACGGCCGGGGGACGCCGCCGACCTGTCGTTTTTCGACTAAAAACGGATGACATACCTGTTTGGGAGGATGGGCGCGCTCGGGCTAGGGTCGGCTCATGGGACACGCTCCCATTGTCGTGACCACGGTGCCAACTGTGGCCCGAAAGTCGAAAACACAAGGTCAACGGGGGGACGGATGGGTACGAATGCATCCGGGAAGGGCGCCCCGGTCGACTACCGCTTCACCCTCGCCAACGAGCGCACCTTCCTCGCCTGGTTGCGCACGGCCCTCGCCCTCCTCGCCGGGGCCGTCGCCGTCCTGCACCTGCTCCCGCTCGACTGGAACGAGGCCCAGCGCACCACGGTGGGCCTGACCCTGACCGTCCTGGCCGGGGTCATCGCCGTGTACGCGCCCCTGCGCTGGTACCACGTGCAGAAGGTCATGAGCCGGGGCGAGACCCTGCGGATGAGCGTGCTGCCCATCGTGGCCACGGTCGCGGTCTTCGCCGTGTGCGCCGTCATCCTCTGGGGCAACCTGTGGTGACCACCGGGTACGACGAGGACCGGGACCCGGGGCTCCAGCCCGAGCGCACCCTCCTGTCCTGGCATCGGACACTGATCCTGGTGTTCTTGGTGGGTCTGCTGTACCTGCGCGGGGCCCTGGTTCCCGGCGGCGTCGCGGTCACGGAGGCGCCCGTGGGCGTGCGGTTGGCCACCCTGGCCGCCCTCCTGCTGCTGTGCGCGGTCCTCGGCCTGCACCTGTGGTACCGGTGGCGCCGGACCGGGCGCGGTCTGCGCGACCCCGCCACAGGGGAGCCTCCCCCGACCCTGGCCAGCCCGTGGGCGCTGGGTCTGCTCAGCGCGGGCGTCCTCGGGCTGTGCGTCGTCCTCGCGGTGACGGCCCTCCTGGCCTGAGCGGGCGCCCGCTGGCGTCCGTATGCCCTGATCGGGCTGGTGCGGGCGCCCGGCGGCCGTGCTCCCTTCCCTCATGCGGGTACGGGGGGCGCGCCGGGGCCCGTCGACGGCCGCTTCCCGTCAGGCCGGAGTCGGCACGGATCGGGCCGAGCGACGGTGCTCGACGATCGAGTGGATGATGTCGTTGAGGTCGCGGGTGGGCTCGAAGCCGATCAGCCGCCGGGCCAGCGAGGTGTCGGGGTAGCGGCGCTGCATGTCCTCGTACCCCTCGCCGTAGGCCTCCTCGTAGTCGACGTAGGTGATCGCGCTGGAGGACCCGGTCAGCTCGACCACGCGGTCGGCGAGCCCCTTGATCGACACCTCCTCCCGGCCGCCCAGGTTGACGGCGCGGTTGTACGCCTCCGGGGTCTCCATCAGCCGGGTCATCGCGGGAACGACGTCGAAGACCGAGCCGAAGCAGCGGCGTTGCGTGCCGGTGCCGTACACGGTGATCGGCTCACCGGCCAGCGCCTGGCCGACGAAGCGCGGGACGACCATGCCGTAGCGGCCGGTCTGCCGGGGTCCGACCACGTTGAAGAACCTGGTGATGACGCACGGGACCCCGGACTCCACGCCGTGGACGTAGGCGACCAGTTCGTCCAGGCCCTTGGCGGCCGCGTACGACCACCGGCTCTTGGTCGGCGACCCGTAGACGCGGTCGTCGTCCTCGGTGAGGCCGTCGGCGTCGTTCTTGCCGTACACCTCGCTGGTCGAGGCGACCATGTACGGCACCCGGTGGGCCACGGCGGCCTCCACCACGTTCTCCGTCCCGTGCAGGTTGGTCCGTAGGGAACGGAGGGGGTTGTCCACGATCGTGTGGACGCCGACCGCCGCGGCCAGGTGGTAGACGGCGTCGGACTCGGCGACGAGGGAGCCGACGAGGCCCCGGTCGAGGATGTCGCCGTGGACGAAGCGGAACCCCGGCGCCCGTTCCGCGTGCGCCAGGTTGTCGGCCGACCCCGTCGACAGGTCGTCGAGCACGGTGACGTCATGCCCCTGCGCGACCAGGTGGTCGCACAGGTGTGAGCCGATGAAACCGGCGCCGCCGGTGACGAGGATCTTCATCGTTGACCTCCACTGAGGGGGTTGTGCGTTGTCGTTCTTCTTGAGACTGGGTGGATCGCATGGGAAGGGTGGGAAGCGTGCGGATCGCGGGTTGGTCGGGGACGGATCGGGGACGTCGCCGGTGGTGCCCCGCGGGTGTGCCGCCCAGGGGCTCAGGCGAGCTGGCGCAGGACGTGGAACCCCTCGGCGAACGCGACTCCGGCCTGCATGCCCCGGAGGACGGCCAGGGCGCGCAGGGTCGCCTCGGAGCGGGTGTGCGGGTGGGGGTGGCTCTGTGACCCGTAGGCCGCCATGGCCTGGAGTTTGTCCGCCATGGCCTTCTCGTCCAGTTCGACCAGGAGGGTCGGCGGGCCGGTCGGCTCGGTCCGCCACTGGTCCGCGGCCTCCTCGTAGGCGAGGACCAGAGGGGGGTGGTGCCGGAGAGCGGCGTTGGAGGGGCGCAGCGCGGTGTGCGCGGCCTCGGCGACGGCCCGGTGGTCCTGGTTGTAGCTGGTGTGGTGCGGCGTGAGCACGACCGTGGGCCGGAGGCGGGAGATCGAGATCGGGCTCTCGTGCTCGATCACCTGCGCGAGCCGCATCCGGCCCACGAGGTCGAGCTTGAGGTGGTACTCGTCGCCGGGCAGGGCCATGTGCCAGTCGTCCCAGTGGAAGTGGTCGCGCACCTGCTTGATCTCGGCGAAGCGCTCCTCGGCGGTGGAGAAGCCCCGGGGGGACAGGTCGGCGGTGTCCCCGACCGTCATGAACTGCACGAAGACCTCGGCGCCCGCGTCCTTGGCCTTGCTCATGAGACCGCCGCAGCCAAGGGTCTCGTCGTCGGGGTGGGGTGCGAGGACCAGGATGCGCTCCTGGGACCAGTCTGTCTTCATGCCAGTTTCCCGTCCTTTGGCGAAAGGTGCGTGTGGGGGATTCCGGTCGGTCGACACGAGTGTGTTTGGGACCGGAGTGGGGAGCGGGACCCGTGTGATGTGTGGTCGTTGCCGTGGTGGCGGTGGCCATGAGGCAGGGTCAGGGCTCCGGGGTTGTCGGGACTCCAGGGGCCTTGGGGGCTTCAGGGGAGCCTTGAACGCACAGGGGGGCGGGTCCGTTCGCTGGTGCGGAGGGGGGATCCGGGCCGGGCGGTGTCGTCTCGTGCGCCGGCGGACGACTGGGGCAGGTGACCGGTGGCGCGGGTTCGCCCTCGTTTCGGCGAACGTGTGTGCGGATTCCGCATGCCCGTGGCCACAGAACGGTGTTTTGTGGCCAATGTGTTCAGAGAGACCCTCGTGATGTCTGTTTCCCCGCTCATGTCACGAGTCGTGTCCTTTATGAGGTTCTCTTGTCTTGCTCGGATGGTCGGGGGGTGGGGATTCTCTTGGTCTACTACGTGGTTTCGGTTATGTCGGAGGGGTGCTTCGAGCCGTTCCGGGTTTGGTGTCGTGGCCACCTTCCGGAAAGGGGCGGATCTGTCGATTCTCCTGCCTTCGCCGGTCGCTCGCGGTGGGGAGAACCTGCGAGGTCGGGCGTTCGCCGAGCGCGGATGAGCGGCATCGTGGCTGGTGGCATGGGGTCCTGCGGTTCCGTTTTCCCCCGGATCGGGGCCCCGCGTGGCTGAGGTGGGCGCTTGGTCGCCGATCACGCCTGGCGTTCTCCTTGTCTCTTCGTGTCACCGTTCATGAGGTTTTCCGGTTTTTCGGGCAGTATCCAACAAACCGGAGTGGGGCGGGCTCCGGTCGTCATCACAAATATCCTCTAATGGGTACCACCTCACGCAAGCCCGTGGATACGATTTGCGTGGCCTACATAGGACGCGAAGCCGGGTGAACCCATCCGAGTCGCAGAGCGTCAACCTAACGCCGACTTTGCGGTTAATGTCGGTCCGAAAACCAGTGACTTCCGGAGGGTCCCAGGGTTGTGCGTATCGTGCGTTTCATCGGAGGCCTGCTGGCGGGGTTGGTCGCCCTCGTGCTGGCAGCGGCACTGTTCGTCTACTGGTTCGACTTCGCCACGACCTCGGTCGCGGAGGCTGGGGGAGGCGCACTCGCCTATGCCTTCCTGTGGCTGGCGTTCGGCGCGAACCTCTTGTGGTGGACCGTCGTAGGACTGCTACGGCTGGGTGAGGGGTCGGTCCGAACCGTCGTCGGAGGCCGGGCCCGCGCTCGGAGGCGGGACGAGGTCACGGCGGGCGCCGCCGGCGAACGCGTCCTCGTCGGCGCCGGAGCCCCCGGACCAGGGGCGGCCACGGCGATCGGGGCGGGCACGGACACCGTCGACCCGGCAACCGAGGCGGCCGAGGCCGCCTCCTCCGGCGGCCCGGAACCGGGTGACGTGGCGCCACTCGGCGGCGCGGTCGCTCCGGACCGGGTGGAGGGGGCCGACGCCCCCGGGGACGTGAGCATCGCCGTCATCATCCCGGCGCACAACGAGGAACCGGTGATCGGCGGCGCGATCGACTCGGCGCTGAGGCTGTTCGACCGGTGGGACGTGTACGTCGTCTCGGACTCCTCCAAGGACGCCACGGCCGACATCGCCGCCAGGACCGGTGTGAACGTCCTGGAGCTGCTCACCAACCGCGGGAAGGCGGGCGCGCTGGAGGCGGTGATCGAGGAGTTCGCGCTGACCGAGCACTACGACGGCGTGCTCATCCTGGACGCCGACACCGAGCTGGACCCCAGGTACGTCGAAGGCGCCAAGCGGCAGCTCAAGGACCCGGACGTGGCGGCCGTGGCCGGGTTCGTCGTGTCGG
>NZ_ANBC01000723.1:19476-31245 GCF_000341125.1 Nocardiopsis lucentensis DSM 44048
GGCTGATCTCCGCCTACCGCGACCGGCTGTACTTCATGCTCCAGTACTTCATGCGGTTCGGGCAGACCTGGCGGCGTTCCAGCACGGCGTTCATCGTGCCCGGATTCGCCAGCGTGTACCGCAGCAGCGCGCTGAGGGAGATCGAGGTCAACCCCAAGGGGCTGGTGATCGAGGACTTCAACATGACCTTCGAGCTCCAGCGCAAGCGCCTCGGACGGATCTCGATGCGGCCCGACACCCGCGCCTACAGCCAGGACCCCTTCACACTGCGGGACTACTCCAAGCAGGTGGGCCGGTGGACGCTGGGCTTCTGGCAGACGATCCGCCGCCACGGGGTGTGGCCCAGCGCGTTCTGGCTGTTCCTGGCCCCCTACCTGCTGGAGGTCGTGCTGGTCTCCGCCGTCTTGCTGCTCACGTCGGCGCTGGGCCTGTTCGTCCTGGTGGGAGTGGTCGGCGGCGAGCCGGTCATGAGCATCCCCTACTACGGGGAGGGCGTGGCGGCGGGGGACGGGGAGGGCGTGGCGGCGGTGACCGCGTTCCTGCCGCCGGTGGCGATCGCGGTGGGCCTGTTCGTACCCGACTACGCGCTCACGTGTGTGCTGGCGATGGTCCGGAGGCGCCCGTCCTACCTGCTGTACGGGCTGTTCTTCCTTCCGATGCGCCTGATCGACGCCTACCTCGCGCTGCGGATGATCCCCCGGGCGTGGACGGCCGACTCCGACGGTCGGTGGAGCAGCCCGGTGCGTGTGTCGAACCGGTCCTGACCAGGAACGGTGTGAGATCCCACCGCCCCGCCCACCCCGGCGCGGGGCGGTCCCGGACAGCGTTTAGCCTCGGGGAGGGGCCCCGACCCTCCTCGGGGCGGCAGTCTGTGGATGAGGTGGAGTAGCGGTGGACAGCAGACGCGTGTCGTTCACGCTGTACCGGGTGCTGGCGTACGTGACCGGCGTGTTCCTGCTCGGTCTGACCTTCGTGGCCATGCCCGCGAAGTACCTGGTGGGGGAGGATTCGGCGCTCGCGCTCATCCCCGCGCCGAGCGGCGCGGAGCACTGGTTCGGCCCCGAGTCGCCGCTCATGATGTTCATCGCGATGCCGCACGGCTACGTGTACATGGCGTACGTGCTGGTCGTGCTGTGGGTGTCGCTCAACCGGCGTTGGGGAGCGGGCCGGACCCTGGGCGTGGTGCTCGCGGGCACGATTCCGGTACTGGGCTTCGTGGTCGAGCACCGGCTGGTCAAGGCCGAGCGCGCCGCGGACCAGGCGGCCGGACAGGGAACTCAGGAACCCGCGCCGACCGTCTGACCGGCCCCGCCCTCCGTCTCCGAGGCCCGTTCCCGCTGGGAGCGGGCCTCCTTGACGTCCCGGCGCACGCGGACGACCCAGAAGGCGATCGCGGAGACGCCGAACATCGCCCACTGGACGGCGTAGCCGAGGCTGCGCCAGTTGACGGTGATCTCGGTGGGCGGCTCCGGCGGGGGGACGGGGCGCAGGGACGCGGTCGCGGGGTCGTCTTCGGGGAGGGCGACGTAGCCCTCGTAGAGGCGGTAGTCCCATTCGTTGACCAGGACGGACGTGGCGATGCGCTCGACCTGGCCGTCGGGCGTGTCGACGGGGACGACGCCGTCGGTCGCGGCGTCGGGCGGGAGGATCCAGCCGGTGATGGTGACCCGGCCGCCGGGCGCGTCGGGGACGTCGGAGCCGTCCTCGGTCCAGCCCCGGTTGACGGTGACGGCGGTGCCGTCGCCGGTGACGAGGGGAAGGACGACGTCGTAACCGCGGACGCCGTCCGAGAACCGGGGGACCAGGAGTTGGGCGTCGGTGTCGTAGTGGCCGGTCGCCTCGACGGCGGTGTTGGCGTACAGGTCCGGGTGCATGTAGGCGCCGGGGTCGATGAGGTCGTCGAGGGGAGTGGCGTCCGCGAGGTCCTCGGCGGGGTTGGTGATCACCTCGCGGTCGGGTTCGACGGAGCGGAGGGACTGCCAGTAGGTCCCGGCCGAGCACACGACGACGACCAGCGCGAGGAGGAGGTGCAGGCCGATCCAGCGGGGACTGAGCAGTGTTCTCACCCGACCAGGCTATGCGCGCCCCTCGGGGAGGCGATCATGACCCCGGATTGACACTGACCACATGGGCTTGGTCGCGAAGGGGCCGGAGAATGACGATCACTTTAAGTAGTTTCCAGTGACTGAGGGTTGTTATTCGAGGGTGGGGTGGGTAGTGTCTCTATCAACGCGGAACGACAGGATCGTATCCGCGGACAGGCCTTCCAGGCCGCGACTCCAGGGGGGAGGAGTCGCAGGCCGTTTCCCAGAGCGAGGGTCGTCTCCGTACTTTGAGGGGGGATGCGGAGGCGACCCTCGCCACCTCTTTCCGGGGGCGTTCCCGTAGTTCAGCGGGGGCGCCCCCGGTGTCGTTCCCGTGACGTTGCGCGCCGCGGGTGCCGGTCGCGCGACGCCGAGCCGCAGGTCGTCGAGGGCGGCGTCGGTGAAGGTGGTCCCGGCCGTCAGCCCTCGGGGAGTTCTTCGAGTGAGGCGCGGCTGTGTCCGAGGGCGGTCAGTACGTCGTCCATGGAGGTGCGTCGTCCGCTGTCCGTGCGCTTCCGGGCCATGACCAGGGCGAGGTCCCCCAGGTCAGTCTCCGCCCGCTCCGGTTCCGTGCTGGTGATGTCGGTCTCCTGGTCGTGTTCGGGAATCGGCGTCTTCCGGCCGGGGAGGGACGTACGGGTTCGTGACAGTGGGGCACCGCGCGTCAGGGTGTGTCCTGGATCGACCGCTCACGAAGGTCGGTGAGGTTGCGGGCCGCCGTCGCGAAGTCGTTGTCGTCGTGGAGGACGACCAGTCCGTGGTGGGCCGCGGTGGCGCAGATGAGGAGGTCCACCGAGGACAGCGCTCGATGTGCGCCTGCGCGCAACAGCCGGTACTGCGCTGACTCCACCCATTGCCAGGCGCTCTTGGGTACGGGGACGTTCGGGTACAGGATCTCGAACATCTTGTTGAACTGCTCGTACTCGTCGAGATTGCGGGCCGACCTGCGGAACTCGGTGCGTTGGACGCAGCACGAGCCCACCGCCCCCTCGTGGATGACGTCACTCCACGCGTTCCGGTGTTTCCTCTCCCGCAGTACGCGCCACAGCGCGGACGAGTCAATCAGGTACTGGATCACTCCCTTGGGCCTCTCTCCTTGGCCCGCAGTTCCGCCCAGCCCTCGTAGTCCCACCCCTGGGCGAGTTCCGCGAAGTGTTCGAGCGCGGCGATGCGCCTGTGGCGTGCCGCGTACTCCCTGAGCGCGAGGTTGACGGTCTCCTTTTTCGTCTGGGAACCGGAGAGTCTCATGGCCTCGCGAAGGGCCTCGTCGTCGATGTCGACCTGGGTCAGGCTCACGGTGTCCTCCTGATCATGAGTATGTATATACACATCATATCCCATGTACATCTTCATGATTGGTGATCGACCGGTCCCCCGGGCGGGGGAGGTTCCTCGCCCCTGTGGGTGACGCGCGCGGTGCGGCGGTGCGTCAGACTCGGCGGCATGAACCGACACACCGCGGCCGTCCTCGTGGCCGCCGGAGGGGCGGCCGCCTACGCGGTCTCGAAGGTCGAGCTGGCGCTGTCCGGCCGACTGGGCATGCCGGGCTTCCCCGCCCCTCAGGAGTCCTACGCGACCTACGACCCGCTGACCGGGCAGCTCTCCAACGCCGCGGTGGGCGCGGTTCTGGTGGTCCTCATCCTCGGGCTGCTGCGACCACCGGGCGGGACGTTCTGGCGTTGGGCCCTGGTCCTCACCAACGCGGTAGGCGCCGCCATGGTCGGCGCGGGGGTGCTCACCTTCGGGGCCCGGGCGAGGGGCCTGCTTCCCGGCCTCGGCGCGCCCGCGAGCGGCGTCGCGGCCTGGGCGGCGCTCGCCGTCGGCGCCGTGTGGGTGGTCGCGTGGGCGGTCGCCACCTGGACCTCGGCCGTGCGCATCCGCTCCTGAGCGGGCGTTCGGCCACGGTCGCCACAGGTGGGGCGCCGCCCCGGGCCCGATACGATCGCCGTGCCCGGTGGAGTGCGAGAGGGGGCGGCCATGCAGCGTGAGGACGGGGAACTGCCCGTCGACTCGGACGTCGACGTCCACTTTCCCCGGCAGCGCCGTGAACTGCCCGACGAGCCCTGGGCGGTCCTCGCGGCCATCTCCCTCGGCGGAGCGCTCGGCGCCTGCGCCCGCTACGGAGTCGACACCGCGCTCCCTCACGCCCCGGACGCGTTCGCCCTGTCCACGCTGCTCGTCAACGTGACCGGCTGCCTGCTCATCGGTGTGCTCATGGTGCTCGTCGTCGACGTCTGGCCACGCCTGGTGCTGCTGCGCCCCCTGCTCGGCGTCGGTTTCCTCGGTGGTTTCACCACCTTCTCCACGCACATCATGGACGCTCACGACCTGCTGGAGGCGGGGCGGGCCGGGCTCACCCTGGCCTTCCTCGGGGCCAACCTGGCGGGCGGACTGGCGGCGGCGTGGCTCGGTGTCACCCTGGCCACCCGGGCCACACGTCTGCGCCGTTCGGGGCGGGTGCGGCGATGATCCTGCTCATGGTCGCCGTCGGCGGCGCGATCGGCGCCCCCCTGCGTTACCTCACCGACCGGTTCGTGCAGATCCGACACGACTCCGTGTTCCCCTGGGGGACCCACACGGCCAACGCGACCGCCTGTCTGATCTTCGGCTTCGTCAGCGTGCTCGCTCTGCCCGACTGGGCCTACGCGCTGGTCGCGACCGGATTCCTCGGCGCGCTGTCCACGTACTCGACGTTCGGCTACGAGACCCTGCGCCTGCTGGAGAAGAAGACCTGGTTCCTCGCCTTCGCCAACGCCGCGGCCTCCGTGGGCGCCGGTTTGGGCGCCGCGTACATCGGCGCGGCCTTCGCCGCCGCGCTCTGACCACCGCACGCGAACCGCCCCGCCCCCGGGGCGCGGGGGCGGGGCGGGGCGGCTCGGGGGCAGCCCATGGTCTTCTGGCCGTCGAGCGTCTCGCGGATGATGTCCGCGTGCCCGCTGTGCTGGGCGGTCTCCGCGATGACGTGCAGCAGGACGTCGCGGGCGCTCCACGAGGAGCCCTCCGGCCACCAGGGCGCGACCGGAAGCGCGTGTCGGACCTCCAGGTCCGGCAGCGCGTTGACGACCCGTGCCGTCTCCTCGGCCACCCGCTCGTACTCCTCCAGGACGCCGGCGAGCGTCTCGCCCTCCTTGAGCTCGAAGCCGTCCACGTGGTCGGCGATGACCTCCGGGTCCGAGAAGTCGAGGCCCCCGGCCCCCTCCTGGATGAACTCGGTCCAGTGCCGTTCCACCGTGGCCACGTGCTTGACCACCCCGCCCAGGCACAGCTCGCTCGCGGTCGGCCGCTGGCGCGCCTGCCCGTCGGTGAGTTCCTGGACCGTGTACCGCAGGTTCCCCCGTGTCCTCTCCAAGAACTCCAGAAGAGCCGTGCGCTCGACGTCCACCATCGTGTCCCGCGCCTGCATCCCGATCACCGTTTTCCGCGTCGTCCTTCGAGTTCGGTCCCCACGATAGGAAGGGTGTAGGTCAGTTTCTGTCCTACATTCGACGGTGATCCGGGATTCGTTCGGCGTCAGCCCATGGTCTTCTGACCGTCCAGGGACTCGCGGATGATGTCCGCGTGCCCGCTGTGCTGGGCGGTCTCCGAGATGATGAACAGCAGGGTCTCGCGGGCGCTCCGGGAACCGCCCTCCGGCCACCAGGGCGCGGTCGGGAGGTCCTGCCGGACGTCCAGGTCCGGCAGTGCGCCGACGACGGCCTCGGTCTCCTTCGCCGCGCGCCCGTAGTCCGCCAGGACGTCGGCCAGGGTCTCGTCGTCCTCCATGCGGAAGCCGCCCTCGTGCGCCGCGACGACCTCCGGGTCCAGGTAGTCCGTGCCGTGGTCGCCCTCCGCCATGAACCGGGACCAGCGCCGCTCGCCGCGGGTCATGTGTTTGACGATGCCGCCGAGGCAGAGCTCGCTCGCGGTCGTGCGCTGGCGCGCCTGTTCCTCGGTCAGGTCCCGGACGGTGTACCGCAGGTTCCCGCGCGCCTCCTCCAGCGCCTGGAGCAGTGCCGCCCGCTCGGCGTCGACCGTGGTGTCCTGGGGCTGGTTCGCCATGATGACCACCGCTTTCCGATGTCGTCCTTCGCGATCGGTGCCGACGGTAGGGCGGGTGGAGGTCAGCTGCTGTCCTGCGTTCGTCCGGGCTTCGTGTTCGTCCCTGGAACCCTCGGAAGCTCTCCCGATAACCTGGGCCTCTGGCGACCCGGAGGTTTCATGGCGCTCATCCCGCTCCAGTACCGACTCGACGGCCCCAGGCACGCGCCCGTGGTCCTGCTCGTGCCGCCCTTCGGCACGACGATGTCGGTGTGGGATGCCCAGTTGCCCGCGTTGACCCGCGACCACCAGGTCCTGCGGATCAACCACCGCGGGCACGGGTTCTCCCCGGCGCCGGAGGGTCCGTACACGATCGCCGACATGGCGCTCGACGTCCTGCGGGTGCTGGAGGAACGCGGGTTCCCCCGGGTCTCGGCGGTCGGGGCCGGGTTCGGCTCGTCCCTGCTCGTGTGGATCGCCGCCAACTCCCCGCGCACCCTGGACCGGCTCGCGCTGCTGGCCGCGGCGCCGCGTACTCCCCCGTCGCACCACTGGGGCCGGATCGCCGCCAAGGTTCGTTCCGGCGGCCTGGCGGCGGTGGCCGACGAGGTCGCACTGCCGTGGTTCACTCCCGACATGCTCGAGGACCGCCCGGAGGACGTCGAGCGGTTCGAAGAGGCCCTCGGCAGGCTCGACCCCGGCGCGTTCGCCTCCGTCTGCGATGCCGTCGCAGCCATGGACCAGCGCAACCTGGTGGCCGCGGTGCGGGCGCCGACCCTCGTGGTGACGGGAGCCCACGATCCGCTGCTGCCCCCCGGGCACGGCCGCAGGCTGGCGGACGGGATCGTCGACTCCCGTTTCGAGGTGGTCGCCGGCGCCGCGCACCTGGTGGGAGTGGAGCGCCCCGAACCGGTCAACGAGCTGGTCACCGAGCATCTGACCCGCTGGCGCCCCGGCAGCGTGGTCTGACCGCGGGGCGAGGTCCCACCGGGGTGACGGTCACATGGCGCCGTCCTCCGGGATCAGCGGCCGACTGATCTCCAGCAGGTAGCCGTCCGGGTCGCGGAAGTGCGCCGCGCGGATACCCCACGCGGTCCAGTCCCTCGGCCCGCGCACCAACCGGGCTCCGTCCGCGACCAGCTGGGCCGCGGTCGCGTCGACGTCGTCCACCTCGAAGACCACGGCGAGCCGGTCCTGGTGGGGGAGTTCGGGGTCGGCCGTGTCGGTCTCCAGCGCCTCCGCCATGACCTCGCGCTGGTTGAGCGCCAGGCGGGTGGCGGACCCCGCGTCGAACTCCGCGTAGCGACTGCCCGTGTCTCCTCGCAGCACGGGGAGTTTCAGCACGTCGGAGTAGAAGCGGAAGCAGGCCTCGTAGTCGTTGACGAGGAGCCTGATGTAGGTGCAGCGCATGGGGCCTCCTGCCGGTCGCTGTCCGGGGCCCGCCGGGGCGTCGTGGCGGGTCGGGTCGGTCGGTCACCGAGTATTCAGTACCCGCGTTTCACGGACCCATGGCCCGGCCGGCGCGCCGTGTGCCCGTGGCCGTTCCCGGCCATGCGTTGTCCTTCTGCATCGAAATGTAGTACACATACTATCAATGGCAGCAGAACAGAGACGAAGTGGGGGACTGGTGTGACGAGTACGCCGACCACACGGACATCCAGGGCGCAGGCGCAGGCGACCGACGCCGTGGCCGAGCCCGTGATCCGGGTCCGTGACCTGCGAATGAGCTACGGGAGCACAGAGGTCCTCCGGGGGGTCGACTTCGTCGCCCGCAGGGGTGAGGTGGTCGCGCTGCTCGGGCCGAACGGTGCGGGCAAGACCACGACCGTTGAGATCCTGGAGGGGTTCCGGAAGCGCTCCGGAGGTGACGTCGAGGTCCTCGGGACCGACCCCCAGCACGGCGGGGAGGACTGGCGCGCCGGACTCGGCGTGGTCCTCCAGTCCTGGCGCGACCACGGCCGCTGGCGGGTGCGCGACCTCCTCCACCACTTCGGTCGCTTCCACGCCCCCTACTCCACCCCCGACCGCGTCCGCCCCCACGACACCGACGAGCTGCTGGAACGGGTCGGCCTCGCCGAACACGCCCACCAGCGGATCAACAAGCTGTCCGGCGGGCAGCGGCGCCGACTGGACGTGGCGATCGGCGTCGTCGGCCGTCCGGAGGTCCTCTTCCTGGACGAGCCCACCGCGGGGTTCGACCCCCGGGCCCGCCGCGACTTCCACGACCTCGTGCACGACATCGTCGACAGCGACGACACCACCGTCCTGCTGACCACCCACGACCTGGACGAGGCGGAGAAGCTGGCCGACCGGATCCTGGTCCTGGCGGGCGGCACCATCGTCGCCGACGGCAGCGTCGAGCAGCTGTCCGCGCTGGTCGAGCGGGACAGCGAGGTCTCCTGGAGCCTCCACGGCCAACGGAACGTGCACACCACCGACAGCCCGGCCCGCCACGTCGCCGAGCTGTACGCGGAGCACGGCGAGGACCTGACCGACCTGCGGGTCAGCAGGGCCTCCCTGGAGGACGTCTACATGGAGCTGGTCCGCCGCCACGAGTCCGGCGACGCGGACGAGGCCGTCCACGAGTTCGCGAAGGGGATCCGGTGAACCACGCCACCAGCAACGCCGTCCGTGCGGGGGCCGCCCGCGGCCTCCTGGAGTTCAGGGGGACCTTCACCAACCCGCCGGACCTGTTCGGCTACCTCTACATGCCCGTCCTGTTCGTCGTCCTCGGCTTCTTCCTCTCCGGCGAGGAGGTCGACGGTGCCGCCACCAACTACGGAGCGGTGACCTACAGCGGCGGCCTGGTCCTCATGCTGATCATGCTGGGGACGCTGGCCGTGGCCCAGGTCCTGGCGGCCGAGCGTGAGGACGGCACGTTCCTGCGGGCCAAGGCGATTCCGCACGGGATGCTCGGCTACGGCGTCGCCAAGGTCGTCCACCTGTTGTCCATGTCCGCCGTGGCGGTGGCGCTCACCGTCGTCCCCGGCCTGTTCCTCGTGGAGGGCTTCGGTCCCCCGAGTTGGGGCGCGGCCCTCACGCTCGTGTGGGTCTGCGTGCTGGGACTGCTGGCCATGGCCCCGATCGGCGCGACCCTCGGCGCCCTCATCAGCAACCCCCGCGCCGTGGGGCTGATGATGATCCCGATCATGGCCCTGCTGATGCTCTCCGGGGTCCTGTTCCCGCTGGAGCTCCTGCCGGACTGGGTGCTCACCGTCGCCCGGGCGCTGCCCGTGTACTGGCTCGGTCAGGGGGTGCGGGCCGGTACGCTGCCCACCGACTACGCCGCGCTCGAACTGGCCGGGGCCTGGCAGCTGCCCGCGGTGGCGGCGGTCCTGGCGGCGTGGGCCGTGGTCGGGTCCCTGGTGGCTCTGCGCGTGCTGCGGCGGATGGCTCGGCGGGAGTCGGGGTCGCGGGTGCAGGCGGCGAGGGAGAAGGCGATGAAGCGTGTCCTCTGAGAAGGCGGCGGCGAACGGGCGCGGCGCGAACGGCGGGAGCGGGCGCAAGGGCCGGTCGGCGGCCGGGAGCGGCGAGGCGATCTACAACCGCATCGCGATGCTGCGCGCGGAGCGCAGCGTGTCCCGCCGCCAGTTGGCCGAGGCCCTCGGCGTCCACTACCAGACCGTCGGCTACCTGGAACGGGGCGAGTACAGTCCCAGCCTCCACCTGGCCCTGCGCATCGCGCGCTACTTCGAGGTGCCGGTCGAGGTGGTCTTCTCCACCGAACCCTTCCCGCGCCTCGGCCAGTGACCAGACCCCACCTCTCCCCGGAAAGGGGGACCCCGTGAGTTTCCTCTCCACCCTCATCGACGAGTTCCGCCCCTCCCAGATCAAGCGCGACATCGACGACGTGACCCGGCTCCGGGCGGAGAACCCGAAGGTCCGCCGCCGCTGGGCCTCCCGGTCCCGGCGGCGCGCCGCCACCGTCCTCATCGGTGCGGTGATCCTGGGCGGGACGACGCTGCTGGGATGGCAGCCCTACACCTCCGCCGACGACGGCCTCGTCTTCCTTCTGGCGATCGTCGCGGGGGCGCTGCTCCTCATCTGGCTGATCTTGCAGCTGGGCATGGCCACGCGCCTGGCGGTGGGCTACCAGTACCTGGACGAGCGTCAGCGGGTCGAGCGCGACCGCTCGACCCGGATCGGACACCACGTCACGGGCACGGTGGTGATCACCGCGCTCATCCTGGTCGCGGTGCTGAACACCTACGGCCACGTGGACGTGTCCTTCCCACAGGAGCTGGTGCTGCCGCTCCTGTGGTTGATCACCATGGTGCACACGTCGGCGCCCTCCGCCTACCTGGCCTGGACGCAGCCCGACGAGATCCTCGACGACGAGGACGAGGAAACGACGGCCCGATAGTGTGGCGGGTATGCGCACCGTCACGGCGAGCGAAGGCGCGGAGAGGTTCTGGGAGCTCTTGGACGTCGTCGAGAACGGCGAGCGGGTGACCATCACCAGGGATCAGGTCGCGATCGCCGAGATGCGGCCTGTCCGTCGCAGGACCGGTGCGGATCTGCGGGACGCTCTGGAAGGCTCTGAGCCTGGCGCGGGCTAGAAGACGTCCGGGCCCGCCCAGCCGTAGGTGTCGCGCTGGCGGACCAGGGCCAGCTCGTCCTCGGAGAGCACCCGGGGCTCACCGATCTGGCGGGCCCTGAGGTAGGCGGCGCACAGCCAGTCGAGCAGCCGCAGGTTCTCCAGCGCGTGCTCCAGACCGTGCCCCAGCGCCACCCCGCCGTGGTTGGCGAGCAGGGCGGCGTCGCGCCCCTTGAGCGCCTTGGCCGCCTGGTCGGCGATCTCCCCGGTGCCGTAGGTCGTGTAGGGCGTCACGGTGATCGCCCCGCCCAGGGCGGCGGCCCGGTGGTGCACCGGGGGTAGCTCGGCCAGGACGGAGGAGACGGCGACGGTGTCGGTGGTGAAGGCGTTCACCACGGCGGCGGCGTCGCGCCCGTGCTCGGCGGCCTGACGGTGCACGGCCATGTGCAGGGTGGCCTCGGCCGCGGGGCCGTGGCGCCCCTCCAGGACGCGGTCGTCCAGGGACATCACCGGGCAGTCGGCGGGCTGGAGCTGGTCGGGTGCGACCCCGTGCGGCGTGACGACCACGAGGTCGCCGCTGCGGACGCTGACGGTCGTCGACTCTCCGGGGGCGGAGCCGACGGCGGAGACGAGGTTACGGGCGGTCAGACAAACGTCCCGGCGTTCCTGTTCTAGCAGCATGGGGCATCCTCGACGCGCGCTCTGGCGGTGCGGTCTGAGGCGTGTTCCGCGGACACGCCCTGGGCGGTCTGTGACGTGGGCGTCCGGAGCCGGACGAACCCACTGAGGTACACCTAAATGTACGTCAAATTCTCCCCCAGGTATTCCCCAGGCGGGCGTGTTCGCTGTGTAGCGGCCCACCCGCGCCGCGTACCTGTGGACACTGTCGTGGCGTGATGCTCACCACGGGTCACGGCTTCTGGAGCTCGTGTTTTTGCTGACCAGAAGTGGTTTGTGGGAGTTTTGTTGCGTAAGTGTCCTATGAGACGAGGCAGTTTGTGACTACCGATCTCGGGCAAACCGGACCCGTGAACGAACCCTACGTAACCCTTCCGTCCGTGCCGTACCTGTCGGAACCGGGGTCGGCCACGGCCACGAGCCTGTACATCGACGGTGAGTGGCGGGGGGGGC
>NZ_ANBC01000724.1 GCF_000341125.1 Nocardiopsis lucentensis DSM 44048
GGGTCCGGGAGATCCTGGACCCCGCGGACGGATCCGTCCTCACCATCGTGAGCGAAGGCGGCCGCGCCGACGCCGAGGACGCCATCGCCGCCGCCCGACGCGCCTTCGACCACGGTGAGTGGCGCAGCACCACGGCCACCGAACGCGGCCGTGTCCTGGAGCGCATCGCCGACCTCCTCCAGCGCGACCGCCACGAGATCGCGGTCATGGAGTCGCTGGACACCGGCAAGACGATCGAGGAGGGCGGGATCGACGTCGACGACGTCACCAACGTCTTCCGCCACTACGCCGGTCTCGCCGACAAGGACGCCGGCCGGCTCGTCTCCGCTCCCGAGGGCGTGCAGAGCCGCGTCGTCTACGAGCCCGTCGGCGTCTGCGGCATGATCACGCCCTGGAACTACCCGCTGCTCCAGCTCGCCTGGAAGATGGCCCCCGCCATCGCCGCGGGCAACACCATGGTGATCAAGCCCAGCGAGATCACCCCGGTCACCACCGCCAAGCTGGTCGAACTCAGCACGGAGGCGGGCGTCCCGGCGGGCGTGGTCAACCTGGTCCTGGGCAGCGGTCCCGACGCGGGCGCGCCCCTGTCCGAGCACCCCGACGTCGACCTGATCTCCTTCACCGGCGGTCTGGTCACCGGGCGCCGCATCATGGCGGCGGCCTCCGCGACGGTCAAGAAGATCGCCCTGGAGCTCGGCGGTAAGAACCCCAACATCATCTTCCCCGACGTGGACCTGGACACCGCCGTGGACTACGCGCTCAGCGCCGCGTTCTTCCACTCCGGCCAGGTCTGCTCGGCGGGCGCGCGGCTCATCGTGCACAACGACATCCACGACGCCTTCACCACCGAACTCGCCCGCCGGGCCGAGGCCATCCGGATCGGCCGCGGCCAGGTCGAGGGAGTGCGGTGCGGGCCGCTGGTCTCCGCCGAGCACCGATCCAAGGTCGAGGCCGCCGTCGCGCGAGGCGTCGAGGAGGGCGCCCGGGTCATCGCGGGCGGCAAGCGCCCCGACGCCCCCGAGCTGGCCGACGGCTACTTCTACCGCCCCACGGTCTTCGTCGACTGCGACCGCTCCATGGACATCGTCCAGACCGAGGTGTTCGGCCCGGTCGTGACGGTCGAGCGGTTCGAGACCGAGGCGCAGGCGATCGAGCTCGGCAACGACACCGACTACGGGCTCTCCGGCGGCGTGTGGACCAACGACACCGCACGCGGTGAGCGCGTCGCCGCCGCCCTGCGGCACGGGACCGTCTGGGTCAACGACTACGGGCCCTACTTCCCGGGCGCCGAGTGGGGCGGCTTCGGTCAGAGCGGCGTCGGCCGCGAACTCGGCCTCGCCGGGCTCGACGAGTACCGGGAGGCCAAGCACATCTACCGCAATCTCGCCCCCGAACCCCAGCGCTGGTTCGGTTAGCCAGGGCGTGTGTGGTGGGCGCTGCCCGTCGCCGAGGAAGCCACTGCGCCGTAGGCGTCGGTTGAGGGTGGTGGAGGGCGACGGGCGGGCGTATCCGGTGCGGCTATCGCAAGGCCTGAGAAGGAGTCAGGGTGGGTGTCCTGTCGACTGATGAGAACGCCGCGAGAGTTGTGCTGGGGCGTCGCGTAGCAGGGTGTGTGTCCGCCACGCACGCCCTGACACCGCCCCGGACGGTCCGACCGTCCGGGGCGGTCTTCACCGGGGACCGGACCCGGACACACGAGTCGGTACCCCCGGCATCCCCCTGAGTAAGAATTCACGAGAGGAACCAGGCCGTGTCCGACAACCAGAGCACCTACGACTACGTGATCGTGGGAGGTGGAACCGCGGGTTCGGTGATCGCCAACCGGCTCACCGAGGACCCGGGCACCACCGTCTGTGTCATCGAGGGTGGCCCCGACGACCGCGACCACGAGAACGTGATCAAGCTCCGCGACTGGTTGAGCGTCCTCGACGGCGACCTCGACTACGGGTACACCACGACCGAGCAGCCGCGCGGCAACTCCCACATCCTGCACTCGCGCGCCCGCGTGCTCGGCGGATGCTCTTCGCACAACACGCTCATCAGCTTCCGGCCGTTCGCCGAGGACCTGGACGAGTGGGTCGCCATGGGCGCCGAGGGCTGGGACAACGCCACCGTCCAGTCCTACGCCGACCGGATCAAGTGCAACATCGTCCCGGTCGCCGAGAAGGACCGCAACGCCATGGTCAAGGACTGGGTGTCCTCGGCCGCCGAGGCGGCGAACGTCCCCGTCGTCGAGGACTTCAACGCCCTGACCTCGCACGGCGGCGGGTTCGCCGACGGGGCGGGCTTCCTGTCCATCGCCTATGACCCCTACACCGGGAACCGGTCCTCGGCCTCCGTCGCCTACCTGCACCCGATCATGGGCGAGCGCGACAACCTCACGGTCATGCTGGAGACCTGGGTCGACCGGATCGTCTTCGACGGCGACCGCGCCACGGGCGTCAGCGCGACCCTGAAGTCGGGTGAGCGCGTCACCGTCAACGCCCGCCAGGAGGTCATCCTGGCCGCCGGCGCCGTCGACAGCCCGCGTCTGCTCATGCTCTCCGGTGTGGGCGCCGCCGAGGAGCTGCGTTCGGTCGGCATCGAGGCCCGCCACGACCTGCCCGGTGTCGGGGAGAACCTGCTCGACCACCCCGAGTCGATCATCATGTGGGAGACCGAGCGCCCGGTTCCGCGGGAGACGGTCATGGACTCCGACGCGGCCCTGTTCGTCCGCCGCGACACGAGCGACCCGCGCCCGGACCTGATGTTCCACATCTACCAGATCCCCTTCGACGACAACACGAAGCGACTGGGCTACGAGTCCCCCGAGGACGGCTACGCGGTGTGCATGACGCCGAACATCCCCCGGTCCCGGTCGCGCGGCAAGCTGTACCTGACCAGCTCCGACCCGAAGGCGAAGCCCGCGCTGGACTTCCGCTACTTCACCGACCCCGACGGCTACGACGAGCGGACCATCGTCGACGGGCTCAAGATCGCCCGCGACGTGGCCGCCACCGAGCCGTTCCGCTCCTGGATCAAGCGCGAGGTCGCCCCCGGCCCCAAGGTCCAGACCGACGAGGAGCTGTCCGAGTACGGCCGCCGCGCCGCGCACACCGTGTACCACCCGGCGGGCACCTGCAAGATGGGCGCCGCCGACGACGACACCGCCGTGGTCGACCCCCGGCTGCGCGTACGGGGTCTGCGCGGTCTGCGCGTCGCCGACGCCTCCGTCTTCCCGACGCTGCCCACACCCAACCCCATGGTGATGGTGCTGGCGCTCGGCGAGCGTGCCGCGGATCTGATCCGCGCCGATCGTGTCGTCCGGAAGGAGGAGGCCTGATGAGCACGCAGACGGCCGAGGCGGCCGGTCCGCCGAGCGGTGGGGCCGAGGTCACCTTCTCGGTCCGCAACCTGTGGAAGATCTTCGGGAAGAACGCCGACAAGGTCATCGGCACCGAACTGGAGAGCGCGGACCGCGACCGCATCCGGGAGGAGACCGGCTGCACCGTCGCCGTGCGCGACGTGTCCTTCGACGTCCACCCCGGTGAGATCTTCGTGGTCATGGGCCTGTCGGGGTCGGGCAAGTCGACCCTGATCCGGTGCCTGACCCGCCTGATCGAACCGACCTCGGGCCAGGTCCTGCTCGACGGCGAGGACATCGAGGAGGCCAGCCCGCAGCGCCTGCGGGAACTGCGCCGCCACAAGATGGCGATGGTCTTCCAGCACTTCGGCCTTCTGCCCAACCGGAGGATCATCGACAACGTGGCCTACGGGCTGGAGGTGCGCGGGATGCCGCGCCCCGAACGCCACGCCCGGGCCCGCGAGATGATCGAGATGGTCGGGCTGTCCGGGTACGAGAACTCCCGCCCGAGCCAGCTGAGCGGCGGCATGCAGCAGCGGGTCGGCCTGGCCCGCGCGCTCGCCGTCGACCCGCAGGTCCTGTTGTTCGACGAGCCGTTCAGCGCCCTGGATCCGCTGATCCGCCGCGACATGCAGGCCGAGGTCATCCGGCTCCAGCGCGAGCTCGACAAGACGTCGGTGTTCATCACCCACGACCTGCAGGAGGCGCTCAAGCTCGGCGACCGCATCGCCATCATGCGCGACGGCGAGCTGGTGCAGGTGGGTACGCCGGAGCAGGTGGTCGGCCGCCCGGCCGACGCCTACGTCGCCGACTTCACCTCGGACGTCGCCCGTACCACGGTGCTCACCGCACGCTGGCTGGTTCGCGACGCGTTCCCCGAGGAGCGCACCGACGGTCCGGTCTGCCAGGCGCGCACCGTCCTGGCGGAGGTCCTGCCGATGCTGGCCGCCACCACGGCGCCCGTGCGGGTCATGGACGGGGACACCTTCCTCGGGTACGTGGGCCGCGACGACGTGCTGCGCGCGATCGCCGAGGACCAGCTGGCCGACGCCACGGTCGCGGCGGCCATCGAGGAGGAGGCCGTCGAGGAGATCGGCGAGGAACCGACGGACGGCGAACCGGGCGGGAACGCCCGACCGTCCGGGGCGGACACCGACACCGGAGCCGACGACGGGGAGACGTCCGGGGCCGAACCCGGGCAGGGCACGGGCGGCGCGGCCGCACCGGAGCCCGGCGGGTCCTCCGACGCGGGCGGCTACAACGGACCCAGCGGCTACAAGGGGCACGGCGGTCCGGCCCCGACCGGGGACGGTGGGTGACATGGCCACGGTGACCAGGTCGGACTCCGGTCAGACCACCGGGAACTCGGCCGACGGCACTCCTCTGACGTGGACCTGGGTCCAGGCGGTCATCGCGATCGCGGTGCTCGTCGCCGGATACTGGGTGAGCCGCGCGCTGGGCCACCCCGGGTGGTCGGGTCCCTTCCCGTCCGCCACCGGCGAGTGGTTCATGGCGCGGATGGACGACCTCTACCTGTGGATCGTCCTCAACCGCAACGACAGCCCGCTGTTCCTGTACGGGTTCAACTACGTCTCGGTGGGTCTGGGGTCGGCGGTCGTGCTGATCAACCAGATCCTCGACTTCCTCACCTGGGTGGGCGTCACCGTCCTCGGGGTGCTCGCCTCCTGGCGGATCGCCGGATGGCGGGTGGCGCTGCTCGTGCTGGTCACGTTCGCGGTGTTCGCGCTGACCGGGCTGTGGAACGAGTCGATGACCACGCTTTCGCTGATCATCACCTCGGTCCTGGCCGCCCTGCTGGTCGGCCTCCCGCTGGGTGTCCTGGCCGGGCGCAGCGAACGGTTCTACCGGGGCATCCGGCCGGTGCTGGACTTCATGCAGATCCTGCCCGCCTTCGCCTACCTGCTGCCGTTCGTGCTGCTCTTCGGTATCGGCAACCCGGCCGCGGTCGTGGTGACGGCGGTGTACGCGATGCCGCCCGCGGTGCGGATCACGGCCCTGGCCATCCGCGAGGTCGACAAGGGCGCGATCGAGGCGACGACGTCGCTCGGCTCCACCCCCTGGCAGGTCCTCACCAAGGTGCAGCTCCCGATGGCGCGGCGCACCATCCTGCTGGGCGTCAACCAGACCATCATGCTCGCGGTCTCCATGGTCGTGATCGCGTCGGTCATCGGCGCGGGCGGTCTCGGTGACGCGATCTACCAAGCGCTGGCCAAGGTCAACGTCGGCCAGGCGTTCCAGGCCGGTGTCGCGATCGTTATGCTGGCGATCGCGATGGACCGGGTGACGGGCGCGGTCGGGCACGGCGCCCGCACGCCGCAGATCGCCCCGCGGTTTCGCCTTCCGGTGCTCGGCGCCGGCCTGGCGATCGTGATCGCCTCGGTCGGTGTGGCGCGCTTCCTGGGCGTGGACGGGTGGCCGCGTGACCTGGCGGTCGACATCAGCGACCCGATCAACGCGTTCAACGAGTGGTTCGAGGCGGTGGCGGGCGGTTTCACCGCGGCCCTGGGCACCGTGACCCAGAGCTTCGTGATCAACCCGCTGACCGCCGTGCTCACGGGGTCGCCCTGGTGGCTGGTGGTGCTCGTCGCCGCCGCGCTGGGGTGGATCTTCGCCGGGGTGCGCACCGCCGTGATCTCGGGTGTGTCCTTCGTCGTCGTCGGTCTGCTCGGTGTGTGGACCGAGGCGATGGACACCCTGGCGCAGGTCCTGGTCGCGGCGCTGGTGACGATCGCGCTGGGCGTGGTCATCGGCGTCCTGGCCTCGCGCAGCGACGTGTTCGCGGCGATCCTGAAGCCGATCCTGGACGCGATGCAGACCCTGCCGCCGTTCGTGTACCTGATCCCGGCCGTGGCGTTCTTCGGTCTGGGGCCGGTCCCCGCGCTGGTCGCGGCGGTCGTCTTCGCCCTGCCGCCGGTGATCCGGCTGGTCAACGACGGCATCCGGGGGGTGCCCGCGAATACCCTGGAAGCCGGGGTGTCGCAGGGTTCCACGAAGTGGCAGCTGCTCACCAAGGTGGAGCTGCCGATGGCGCGCGGGTCGCTGCTGCTCGCGGTCAACCAGGGCATCATCCTCGTGCTGTCCATGGTGGTCATGGGCGCGTTGGTCGGTGCGGGGGCGCTCGGCTTCGGTGTCGTGTTCGGCCTGGCGCAGAACCAGTTCGGCCTGGGTCTGGCCTCCGGCCTGGCGATCGTCTGCCTGGGCCTGTTCCTGGACCGCGTGACGCAGGGAAGGAGGGCACCCCGTGCCTAGGTTCATGAGGAAGGGCGCCCTGATCCGCCTGCTCGCGGTGGTGCTGGCCGCGGTGTCGGTCAGCTCCTGCGCGGTGCGCACGGACCAGGTCGCCCGGGACCCCAACACCGTGCGGATCGCCGTCAACGGATGGGTGGGGTACGAGGCCAGCGCCGAGGTGCTGGCCTACATCCTCCGCGAGGAGATGGGCTACGAGGTCCAGCTCATGCGGGTGGACGAGCAGCCCGCCTGGCAGGCGCTCGACCAGGGCGTGCTGGACGTCATCGTGGAGAACTGGGGTCACGAGGACCTCATGGAGCTCTACGGCCCCGAGGGCAAGGGGACGGTCGTCGACGGCGGCCCCACCGGCAACGAGGGTGTGATCGGCTGGTACGTCCCCGCCTACCTGGTGGAGGAGTACCCCGAGATCGCGACCATGGAGGGCATCAAGGAGTACTCCGAGCTGTTCCGGACGGCGCAGACCGGGGACAGCGGGGAGTTCCTCGCCGGCGCCCCCGGGTTCGTCACCCAGGACCAGGGCATGATCAACGCCTTCGACCTGGACCTGGAGATCGTCTACGCCGGGTCGGAGGCATCGCAGATCACCGAGGTCAGGCGACGGTACGCGAACGAGGAGCCGGTGCTCTTCTACTTCTACGACCCGCAGTGGCTCCAGGACGAGCTCGACCTGGTCAAGGTGGAGTTCCCGCCCTACTTCGAGGGGTGCGACGACGACCTGGAGGACGTCCCCTGCGACTACCCGGTCTACGAGCTGAACAAGATCTTCCGGGCCGGGTTCGTGGAGACGGGTGACCCCGCCTACCAGTTCCTCGACAACTGGCGGTGGAGCAACTCCAACCAGAACGCCGTGGCGCGGATGATCGCGGACGAGGGGCTCGACCCCTCGGAGGCGGCCGAGATCTGGGTGGAGGAGAACCCGGACGTGTGGCGCGACTGGATCCCCGAGGGATACGAGGGGCGCTGATCCGGACCGATGGCCGGGGTGGGGAGGACCCGCCCCGGCCATCGTCGTCCGGTCACGTGTGGTGACCAATGTGGCGCACGGTGACGGTGTGCCAGCGGAAGGTCTCTGTTAGAGTACGACCACTTCTGCGACAAACGGGCAGAAAGCGGCTCTCAGCCATCCGTGCGAACCCCATGATTCCGCCGTCCGGCCACCGGAGCGCGGACCGTCGCACAGTGCCGCGTTCACCCGCCGCTGGCTCCCGACAGGACCCGCGGTCGTCGCGGAGCGCACCGGTCGCGCAAGCGGCCCCTGACCCGGAGCGGCGGCGCGCACGCCGTTCGCGCCCCCGGTGATCCGGTGTCGCCCTGTCACCGATACCCCTTGGAACGTTATGGCTCCCCGCTCGCTGGCCCACGTCCCTCTTCCCGACCAGTCGGTCATCGACGCCGTCCGCCGTTCCTGTTCGGAACTGCCCACCGGTTCGACCCGCCTGGCCGAGACCTTCTACAAGCACCTCTTCCAGATGGCCCCCGGCGTGCGGAGCATGTTCGCCGACGATCTGCGGCCCCAGCACCGGCGGATGGCCCAGGCCCTCCTCCAGGTCGTCCATTACCTCGACACGCCCGACGAGGTCGCACGTGAGCTGCGCGCGCTCGGCGCCCAGCACCACGGGGAACTGGGGGTCCAACCCGAGCACTACCCCTACGTCGGCCGCGCCCTGGTCCGCGCGGTCAGCGAGATCTCCCCGACCTGGTCCTCCTCGATGAGCTCCGCGTGGGTGCTGGTCTACGAATGGATCACCGCCAACATGCTCGCCGGTGTCGAGCAGGATTCTGGGAGCGCTTCCATGGGTTCCGCCGAGCGTGCTCCCGCCAGTGCCGCCGGGCGCGGCGCGGCGGCGCACCGCCGGTACGCCCGGACCACGCGTTGATCGAGCCCGGCGGAACGCCTCCGCGACCGCACCCCTTCCCGACGCCATCCCCGACCCCGACCCCGCGAGGGACTCCGATGACGCGACACGACGGCCGCACCCCTGGTACGGAGGGTGAACGCCACGTCCAGGCGGTTCTCGGCACCGCCGACCGCGCCGACCGCTTCTACCAGGATCAGATGCTCGACCATCTGAACCCGAGCATGCGCGAGTTCGTCGCCCGCCAGCAGATGCTGTTCATCGCCACCTCCGACGGGAAGGGCGAGTGCGACTCCAGCTTCCGCGCGGGACCGCCCGGGTTCGTCCACACGATCGACGAGTACACCGTCGCCTATCCGGAGTACCGGGGCAACGGTGTGTTCGCCAGCGTCGGCAACATCATGGAGAACCCGCACATCGGCCTGATGTTCCTCGACTTCCTGCACGATCGGATCGGGCTGCACGTCAACGGACGCGCCCGGATCGTCGAGGACGACCGGATCCGTGAGCACGTTCCCGCGCTCCCGACGCCGGAGGTGCCCGGGCAGCGCGCGCTCGTGTGGGTCCTCGTCCACGTCGAGGAGGCCTACATCCACTGCCGCAAGCACATCCCCCGCCTACGCGAGGTCGGCCGGGACGAGGCCTGGGGCACCGACGACGTCAAGAGCAAGGGCGGCGACTTCTTCGGGGCCAAGGCGACCCCGAGCCCGTGGGCGCTCCCCGAGCCCGCGGCGCACGGCGGCCGCCACGGCGGGGTGTAGGGCC
>NZ_ANBC01000725.1 GCF_000341125.1 Nocardiopsis lucentensis DSM 44048
TCCATTCGTCGGCGGCGGTGACCAGGACGGTGGCCTCGTGCGAAGGGCGATCTCGTCATGGCGCGTGGCCACCGCCCGATCGCGTTCGAGCCGGTCAGGTGTTCTGGGCGGCGGTCGTGACGCCCCTGTCGGAGGAGGCGTCGAACGCCGCGAGCGCGACCATCACCGCCACCACGAGCACCGCCACCGCGAGCGGCGGGGGG
>NZ_ANBC01000726.1 GCF_000341125.1 Nocardiopsis lucentensis DSM 44048
GGCGATCCCGGTCAGTCGGCTGGTGGCGGTGCGGCGCCACAGGGCGCGCTGGAAGATCAGGTTGCCGAGCAGGTAGACGATCGGGCCGGAGACGATCGTGAAGGCGATCCACGCCGAGGTCTCCCCGACCGGGTGGTGCACGACCTCCTCGATGCCCACCGCGACCAGGATCGCGCCGCCGACCATCAGCGCGTGGGCGTAGGCGTAGGCGTCCCGGGCGGCCGCGGTGACGTCGTCGGACTCGTACTCGTGCTCGGCATTGCCGTGGCGGAAGTCGAAGTACAGCCACCAGAGCAGGAACATCGTGGTGAACCCGACCACCGCGGCGGCCACGACGCCGAACGTGAACTCCTCCGACAGCAGGGCTCCCCCGAGCACCAGGATCGACTCGCCCAGGGCGATGATGAACACCAGCCGGTTGCGCTCGGCCAGGTGCGACTCTGTGGTCGGCCAGGACGACATGGGCGTGGAGCCGAGTCCCGGCAGCCAGAACCCGAACCGGGGCGACGCGTATTCGATCAGCACCGCCAGCGCCCACAGCGCGAGCCGCGTCTCGCCCTCGAAGCCCAGCCCGACCAGCCACAGCACTCCCGCGATGGCGCTCCACGCCAGCAGGTGCGCGTAGTTGCGGCCCATCACCTGGCCGCGGAACGCCCACACCATGAACGAGCTCCGCACCAGCTGGAGTACCAGGTACCCGGTGACGAACAGCCAGGCGCGCTCGGTGAACGCCTCGGGGATGGCGATGGCCATCGTCAGCGCGGCCAGCATGAGCACCGCGAGCAGCAGCTGTGTGCCCCGCGCGAACGGGTTGAGCCAGTTCATCGCCCACGCGGTGTAGTTCCACCCCCACCACACCGCGAAGAACAGCACCGCCGCCTCCGCGACGCCGAGCACGTCCAGGTGGGCCACCACGTAGTGGGACAGCTGGATGATGGTGAAGACGTAGACCAGGTCGAACAGCAGCTCGACGGGGCCGACGTGCCCCTGGGTGTCCTTGGTCCGGAGCAGGTTCCGGGTCTGTTGCACGCTCACGCGTGGTCCTCTCTCGTACTGGTGCGACACGTCGTCCGGCAGGGAACGTCCCTGAACGGCGACCACCGTCGGGAGGCGGATCGTGACACCGCGCGAGTAGTATCGGCGCGACCGCCTGTCACGTCGATACGTTATGGCCGTTCCCCGCCCCGTGCCACCTCCACCCCTGGTGATCCCATGAGTCGTACCTCTCTGCTCGCGAGCCTGCTGGGCTTCGTCTCCGTCCTGCAGTTCGGCTATCCGATCACCGGATACGGCGAGCTGTGGACCGCGCTCTACATGGTCCTCTACGCGGTCATGCTGATCTTCGGGCTCCTGGTGGTGCACGCCGAGGGGGAGACGTACCGGCCGCTGATCGCCGTCACCGTCGTGTTCCTGTTCACGGGCACCTGGTTCTCCCTGGACCAGGACAGCACGCCCGCGGCCGTCGCGATGCTGGTCAGCGTGGCCCTGTCGATGGCCTCACTGATGTTCTCGCTCATGCGGTTCGTCTTCCGGCGCGGCACCGTGCCCGGCATCGACCTCGTCCTCGCGGCGATCACGGCCTACCTCATCCTGGGCGGGCTGGCGGCCGCGAGCTTCACGCTGCTCGAGATCGCCGTGCCGGGCAGCTTCGAGGACCCGCAGGCCGACGGACCGCTGGTCTGGCAGCAGTTGCTGTACTACTCCTACGTCACCGTCGCCACGCTCGGGTACGGCGACGTCCTGCCGATCACTCCCTGGGCCCGTTCGCTCGGCTCCCTCCTGTCCGTTGCCGGGACGCTGTACCTCACCGTGATCGTCGCGCGGCTCGTGGGCATCTGGTCGTCCAGCCGTGACGACGCCGCGCGGGGGTGAGCGCCGACCGAACGGACACGGTCGACTCTTCGGGAAAAGGGGATGTCCTCGGCGCGGCGCCCGCCCGTCACCCACCACCGTCCGGGGCCGCCTCGCAGCGGGCGCCTCCCCTCAACGGCGGGGGTGCTCGTACCGCAGCCTCCGGTACACCCAGTACACGTTCAGGCACGCGCCCGCCAACCCCGCGCCGAGCAGCACGACCAGCCACGTCTCATCCGTCAGAAGCGCCGCGGCGACCACTCCCACCAGCAGCACCAGGGCCCCGAACACCGCCAGGACCATGCGGAACCCCAGCGCGCTCGCGGGCCGGTCGTGACTGCCCAGCGGACCCTTCAGACTTCCCCGCCGCATGGCGTCCTCCCTTCGCGCCGTCCGTGTCCGTTCTACCGGCGCGCCGTCGGGTGGACGCAGCGGCCCCGCTCGACGGGCCCCGCACCCCACCCCTACCCACCCTGGCGGAGGTCCTCCTCGGGATCGGGTGTCACGTGGAGTGTCGGGACGCCGAAGGGCCGTGCCATCGGGCCGCCCCAGTCACGGAGGACGGGGCAGTGCGGGGCGGGCGCGCCGTCGAGGAACCGGTTCGCCTCCTCGTAGAGGGCGGCGCTGGTCGGCAGGTAGGCGTGCGGTGCGCGCACCGGGCAGGCGTTCCGGTCGACCGGCAGCCGCCACCCGGAGGGCATGA
>NZ_ANBC01000727.1 GCF_000341125.1 Nocardiopsis lucentensis DSM 44048
ACCACGCTGAGCGAGCGCGTGTGCTCCGGCAGCGGGAGGGAGAGGATCGACGCGGGGGCGTCCGTGGTGCCCAGCAGGGCGTAGCCCGCGGGGGAGCCGGGGTCGAAGGTGAAGTCGGCCGTGCGGCTCAGCGGCGTCAGCACCTGGAGCAGGTCCGACGCGGGGCGGCCCGGACCCGGTTCGCCGGTGGGCCGGTAGCCGCCGGTGCTCTCGGGGAAGGGGCCCACCAGGATGAGGGCGTCCACCCGGGGAGCCGCGCCGGTGGCCACCGCCTTCCACGCGATCCACGCCCCCTGCGAGTGCCCCACCACGACCAGCGGGCGCGGCAGGTCCTCGGTCTGCTCCGCGAACGCCCGGAGCTGTTCGTCGACCGGCCGCTGGGTGTGGGCGCTGACGTAGGGGGCGCCGGTCCGGATCGGGCACAGCGCCTCGCCCCGCGGCTGGCCGTCCCCGGGGCCCGCGTAGGAGAAGTAGAAGGTCTGGTCGCAGCCGTAGCCGAGCAGGTCGGTGCGGGTCCGGAACGCGGTCCCGGCGCCGGAGCGCGAGTCGATGCCGGACATGACCAGGACCGATCCCGCGCGGGGGCGGGCGGGTCGGTCGGGTTCGGGCGGTTCGGTGCCGCGTGTGGCGACCCACGCCCAGGCCAGCAGGGCGAACGCCACGGCGACCGCGCCCAGGCGAATCGGGCCCCCGGGCCGCGCGGGGCGGGCCAGGGCGGTGACGGCGACGGCGGGGGCGGTAGCCGAGACCGGGACGAGCGCGAGGGTCAGCCCAGGGAACAGGTCGGCGAGCGCGCCGACCCCGACCACCGCGAAGCCGTAGGGCAGCGTCACGCCGACGCGGAAGCCGTCGCGCCAGGCTTGGGCCAGGGTGTCGCGGATCCGTGGACCCGTTCGCCAGGGCAGCGGGGCGAACACGAGGGAGAGCACGGCGACCGCGACGAGCCCGGCCCAGAACAGGCGCGCGTACAGGAGGGTGCCCGCGATGTAGACGGCCTCGGCCGCGAACAGCGTGGGGATGAGCAGGACCCCGTAGAAGGCGGCGGCCAGGGCCAGCCGCTCACGGGTGAGTCCGCCGGTCATCAGGGCCAGGATGGTGACGCGCACGGCGAGCACCAGCGCCAGGAGGAGGGTGAACGACACGGGGCCGGTGGTCGTGGTCAGCAGGACCCGCAGGTCGCCGAAGAGGTCCAGGGGCGGGAGCGCGACGAGGTGGACCAGGCCCGGCCAGACCGGCAGGACACCGGC
>NZ_ANBC01000728.1 GCF_000341125.1 Nocardiopsis lucentensis DSM 44048
GGCAGCCAGCGCGGGGCGATGCCCTTGCCCCTGGTGGGGGACTCCACCCGCACGCGCGTCACCCCCTTCCCCCACCCCTACCCATACCGCCGGATTTCAGATATCCCAGCAAATCACTTCAATTCGGACCAATGGAATTCTTCTGGCGGCGTCCAGGAATGGGAACGTCCGTTTCAAACAAGAGGTCTGAACTGGGGTGGCGTCCGGTGCGCCGAACTTTTTTGTAATTCCCTCACGAAAAAGTTCGCCTCCACTCCCCTCATCCCCTACCCTTCTAACCAACAAAACGAAAACTCGGAAGACCCCGCGACGATTGAAGATCGCCCGGGGTCGTGGCCAGCAACTCACACCTTTAAGACAAGGATTGCCAGCATGCGCGATTATAGCGCTGCCTTCCTCGCCCTGCTTGGGACGTACCTGAAGGCGCTGTTCACCCCCGCTCGTGGCCGCCACTCGGCCGCCGCCCGCCGTCGTCGTTCCACCCGGGTCCGCCGCTACGCGCCGGTGCCCGCCCCGGTCGAGGTCAGCACGCCTCCCGCCCCGAAGCCCGCGCCCGTTCCCGCGCCGCGTCTGGCGCCGCCGCGCGAGAGCTTCCCCGCTGACGAGGTCGCCCTCGTCCGCCCCTACCACGTGTCCCGCGAGCGCGACCTCGACCGGGTCCAGGCCGAGGCGACCGCTCGCCTGCACGCCTGGATTCCGAAGCAGACCCCGCCTCCGGGGGACCTGCTCGCCGCCCCCGTGGAGCCCTGGCCCGGCGAGTTCGACGAGCTCGCCGCCCTGGTCCGCGTCTGGAACGACCAGCGGGACCGGCGATGTGGGGCGGTGGTGGCGTGAGCACCCTGGACATCATCCTGCCCGGCCTCTGGTGGCCCTACCGCGGTTACGCCGGTGACCTGTCCGAACTCGCCAGGGTCCGTGCCGACCTCGGTCGTGACCTGGTCGGGTTCGACCCGGGCCTGGTGGACACCGTCCAGCTCGTGGTCAGCGAACTCGTGGCGAACGCGGCCAAGTACGCCCGTCCGGGCGGCGAGGTCGTCCGCACGATGTGCCTGACGGACCCGCGCACGCTGCGCGTGACGGTCAGCGATCCCGGTGGGCCCGACAGCCCCCGCATTCCCACGGAGCGCACCGCCGACGAGTGGGACCTCGCCGAGGGGCAGCGCGGCCTGCTCCTGGTGGAGAGCCTGACCGCCGACTGGGGCTGCCACGCCTTCCCGGAGTGGTCGGGGTACTCCACCCAGGTCTGGGCGGCCTTCGACGTCGGTTCCGGCTGAGTGGGACACACCGGTGCCCCGTGGACGGGACCGTCCAGGGGGCACCGGTCGGGGGTGTCAGTGGGTCACGCTGGCGATCAGCGTGACCCACTGGTCGGTGTCGAAGGCCAGTGCGCCGAGTTCGCGGTGCTTGGTGTCGCGCACCTCCGCGCCGTTCTCGTGCTCGCGCACCTCGACGCAGTCACCACCGCTCGGGCTGTACGTGGACTTGTGCCACATGGCTACTTCTCCTTCTCCTCGTCCAGGAACCGGCGCGACTGCACCGGAGGCAGAGAACGACCGAGGGCCGCCTTGATCTGGTTGTGCAGACGGCCGTAGTCGCTCGCCTCGTCGTGCACGATAACTCCCCGATTGTGCTCACTGGCCGCGATCGCCCCACCCTCGTCCAGGTGGAACATCATCAGCGGACCCATGAGCCCGATCGGAGTCTCCTCCGTCATGATCAGATGAACATCGAGATGTCCCGTTCCGATCAGATCGAGTAACCGCACGGCCTGTGCGCGACGAATGTCATCAGGTAGCCGGGTCACGGCGAAGGCGGGGAACACAGCCGTCACGGACGCCAACTTGTTCGCCACCAACACCTCGAAGCGCCGGGAGCGCGCCTGCACCAACTGGGTGATGTCAGCGGTCCGGATCAGGTTCCGCCGCATCATCAGCGTCATGTACTCCGGGCACCGGGGGTGGCAGACGAGTGAACTCAGGTCACCCCGGGTGAATTCGGCGGTGACGATCCGAGTACAGGGAGCGGCCAGTGGGGAGGACGGCAAAGGCTCCGGTCTTTACCCTGACGGTGCGAGCCGATTGGAAGGGCGGAGCTATGCCCCACGGTAAACCAGTGGCCACCGGGGTGGCTGTGGCCATACGGGAGCTACGCGGACATCTGGGCTGGTCCCAAAGTCGGTTGGCGGACGAGGTGTGCCGGGTGAGCGGTCGGGACACTGTCACCCGCGAAACCGTCTCCCGCTGGGAGAACGGCAAACGCACGCCGACGCGCTACCACCTGCGCCACCTCGCCGCAGCCCTACAGGTGCCCCTCGAAGCCTTGGAGACTGACCCCGTGGACCGTCGTGCTTTCCTTACGTCCATAGCCGGTACCGCCGTCGCGCCCCTTGTCGCGTCCGACCTGGTTGAACGCGGCTTTGAAGCAGCGCTGTCCGGGCGTGGTCCCGACTGGGACGCGCTGGTGGACTCCTACGGTCGCGACTACATGACCGCTGGGGCCGCACAGATCCAACAGCGGTTGGCCGGGGACTTGGTGGTGTTGCAACGGCAGTTGGACACCCCTCACGCGTGGGCGACCGCGTCCCGTCTGGCGACCCTGTTCGCCAAGACGTTCCCCGGCTCCGACGGAGTCAAGGCCGTTTCGTGGTATCTGCGCGCCGCCGAGTTCGCCGACCGCGCCGACGATCGCGAGGCCCGCGTGTGGGTGCGTGGACGTGCCGCTATCGCCCTCGGCTATGAGGGGGCCGCCCTGGACGACGCCGAACGGCTCGCCGACCAGGCCCTGGCTATCGACGACCGCCCGACCCTGGGCCGACTCAACGCCATCATGGGTAAGGCCCACGCGTCAGCCATCCGAGGGGACGCCGACACCGCCCGCGAGTTGGCCGAGGAAGGTCGCCGCACGCTCGACGTGGCCGCTTCCGACGACTCCGAGGCGTCCGATTACGCCGTTCCCTACTGGCGGATGAATGTGTTCCTGTCCCTCCTGTCGGCGCGATTGGGAGACGAACGTGACGCCTTGGCCGCCCAGGAGGAGGCGTCTCGGCACCTACCGCCGACTCTGCCCCGGTTCCGCACCCACCTGGACATGCACCGGGGGTTGATGCTCGTGCGCGCCGGAGACCGGCGCGGAGGTGTGGCCCACGCTCACGCCGCGTTGAACCAGCTCCCACCGGAAAAGCATTCGCTGACGTTGCGGATGTTGATGGACGAGATAGAAGCCCAATAACCACCCAGAGGTCGGGTTTGTGGGGTGGTCGCGCGCGTGGCCACCCTCGCGGCCACTCCCGGTCGCTCCCCGGTCAAGTGATGGTGGTCACATGGACAGCTCAACCGCCGCTACCTCGACGTGGCCCACGCTCCCGGGCCAGCCCATCCCGTCCGCCCAGCTTCGTCCCAGCGACATCGTCGTCATGCCCGACGGTCGGATCCGAGCCGTCACGGCGCTTCGCCGCACCCAGCCTGGCACCGTCCACGTTCGCTTGGGCGGTACCTGGTATGCCTACCAGGCTGACCAGACGCTCACGGCAGTCGACCGGGGGCGACGGTGACGTATCAGAACGTTGCCCTCGCCGCGCATTGTGAGCACGCTGTGACATAGGACGCATGACGGAGCCCAGCACACCCGAACAGACCGCCCTCGACGACCTTCGCCAGCGGCACCCCGGATGGAGGATCCAGCGGGCCTACGACGGTGGCCCCTCCTGGAGCGCCGTGCACGGATCCGACGCTGACGACGTCATCCGCGCCGACACGGTCGAGGTCCTGGGAGCACGGCTGCACCTGACCCAGTTCGCGCCCCGGCACCGGCCAGGGGCGATGCCATGACCCGCCACGCCGTCGCCTACGTCGGTCGCTCCCGATGGTTGGTGGACGGCCGGGAGGGCAGTTGGGACGAGTGCTACCGCTACCTCACGCGGGTCTGCGGTCTGCGGCACTCCCTCACCAACGAAGCCCTCGCGAACGCCCTGCGGATGGACCGCGCCCACTGGGTGGACGTCGCCAACGAACACGAACACCCATAGAGGACTACGCCGCTGGTTAGGCCCCGGGGATGACGGAAAGGAAGCACGTGGACACCACGACGAACCCCCAGCCCCTCCCTCTGGCTCCCCGCGCCGCAGACTGCTCGAACTGCAATGGATCGGGCAAGATCTTCAACGACCAGGACGGCAACGGGCCATGGAAGAAGGAGATCATCGACTGCCCCCTGTGTAACGGAACAGGACAGGTGTGATGGCTGACCTCAACGACCTGCACGCTCGGCTCGTGGCCGATCTGGACACCCCGGAGGGGATCCGGGCGGCGTTCGCCGCCCACCCCCGGCACCGGTTCATCCCGGACATGATCTGGCCGAGCGCGATGGGTCTGCCGCTGTACCGCACTGCTGACCCCGAGAAGTGGGCACGGATCGTCTACACCGACGATGCGGTGACCACGCAGGCCAATGACGGAGGGTCTGGGCCGGTGAACCGGCCCACCTCGTCGTCGTCGGCACCGCAGCTCATGGCGGACATGATCGACGCCGCGAACATCGCGCCGGGGATGCGGGTGCTGGAGATCGGCACCGGAACCGGGTGGAACGCCGCGATCCTGTCCACTCTGGTCGGCCCGGCGGGTTCGGTCACGAGTGTGGAGATCGACCCCGGCGTGGCCGCCGCCGCGCGAGAGCGTCTGGCCCGAACCGGTGTACGGGTCGTCACCGGCACCACAGCCCCTGGCACAGACACCTATGACGCCGCCATCGCCACCTGCGCGGTCAGTAACGTCCCCCTCGAGTGGACCGAACGTCTCGGGCAGGACGCCCCCCTCGTGGTGCCGTGGACGCCGTACGCCGACAGCGGCCCCACCCCCATCGTCGTCCTACGTGAGACCGGGGATGTGCTCGCGGGGCCGTTCGTGCGGGACGCGGCGTTCATGCGGAACCGTGTCCAGCGTGCCCCTCGCCAGCGCTTCCCCGGAACCGGTGCCGAGCCGGACGGTGTGGGGAGGTTCCCCCTCGGGTCCGTCGAACTACTCGACCGCGACCTTCTCACCCGTCTGGTGCTGGCCTGCCCCAGTATGCGCATCGACGTGGGTGGGCGCCCCTGGAACGGACAGAGCGCGCCCGTCGTCGCGTTGGGCGCGGGTGACTCCTGGGTGTACATCTGGCCGGATGGCACGGTCACCTACGGCGGGGATGCTTCGCTCCTGGAGAGGTTCACCGCTGGTTACGAGTTGTTGGACGGTGCCGACTGGCCGGGCCTGGACGAGTTCTCGTTGGAGGTGGACTCGGAGGCCGAGGTGTGCAGGGTCCGGGCACCGTTCGGTGCGTGGGAGCACCGGGTCGGCCGGTGAGAGGTTCACCTTCGAGAACGGTCGGAAGAGGTGGGTGGATGAGTAGCTACCAGAGCTGGCGGGAGAGCGGGCACCTGGAACGGGCGATCGAGACCGCTGGAGGTGTCGAGGCGTTCGAGGCCGGTGTGGCGCGCCTTCGGGACGAGGCTCGTGCCTGGCGACTGGTCGAGATGCGCAAGCACCGGGGGCTCAGCCAGGCCGAGGTCGCGCAGCGCATGGGAGTGTCGGTCGCTCGGGTCTCCCAGATCGAGTCGGGGGACCTCTCCACGCGTGACGTCCTCGACCGCTATGTCACGGCGCTGGGCGGGACTCTGGTCATCGTCGCGGACTTCGGCGACGAACAGTTGAAGGTCGGCTGACACGACGGAGCGGGGGAGCCCGCCGGGCTCCCCCGCTCCGATCGGTGGGTCCTACACGCCGTCCATGAGCGCGGGCAGCGTGGCCTCGTAGGCGGTGCGCAGGTCCGCCAGCGGCACCTCGACGGACCCGCCCGGGTGGGTGACCACCAGCGCGTCGCCGCCCACGGCGCCGATCTCGGCGACGGGCACGTCGTGCTCGGCGGCCAGCGCGCGGAGCGCGTCCGCGTGCTCCGGGAGCACCGCGACCGCGGCGCGGGCGCCGGACTCGCTGAACAGTGCGGTGAACGCGTCGCCGTCGACCTCCACGCGCACGCCCCGGCCACCGCGCAGCGCCGACTCGGCGAGCGCGACCCCCAGGCCGCCGTCGGACAGGTCGTGGGCGGCGGTCACCAGGCCTCGGTCGGCGGCGGTGGCCAGCACCTCGCCCAGCGCGGCCTCGGCGGCCAGGTCCACCCGGGGCGGCAGCCCGCCCAGGTGGCCGTGGACCACGTCGGCCCAGGCCGAACCGCCGAACTCCGCGCGGGTCTCGCCCAGCAGGAACACCGTGGCGCCGTCGGTGTCGAAGGCCGAGCGCAGGCGGTTGCGGACGTCGTCGATCACGCCGAGCACGCCGATCACGGGCGTCGGGTTGATCGCCACGTCACCGGTCTGGTTGTAGAAGCTCACGTTGCCGCCGGTCACCGGGGTGCCCAGGCTCTGGCAGGCGTCCGCCAGGCCCCGGGTGGCCTCGGCGAACTGCCACATGACCCCCGGGTCCTCGGGCGAGCCGAAGTTGAGGCAGTTGGTGACCGCCAGCGGGCGGGCGCCCGTGGCGGCGACGTTGCGGAACGCCTCCGCGTAGGCCGCCTGGGTGCCCGCGTAGGGGTCCAGACGGGTGTAGCGGCCGTTGCCGTCGGTGGACAGGGCCACGCCGCGGTGCGAGTCGTCGGACACGCGGATCATCCCGGCGTCGTGCGGAGCCGAGACGACCGTGTCACCGCGCACGTAGCTGTCGTACTGCTGGGTGACCCAGGTGGGGTCGCCCACTCCGGGGGCGCCCAGCACGCGGAGCAGCTGGTCGCGCAGCTCGGCGTCGTCGGCCGGGCGGGGCAGCGCGGCGGCGTCGTCGGCCTGGAGCGCGTCCTGTTCGGCGGGGCGGGCGTAGGGGCGCTGGTAGACCGGGCCCTCGTCGGAGGCGGTCCGCGGCGGCATGTCCACGACGGTCTCGCCGTGCCAGGTCATCACGAGGCGGCCGCCGCGCTCGGCCTCCTCGGGGGTGACCTCGGTGACCTCGCCGATCTCGGTGGCGACGATCTGCCACTTGGCGCAGATGGCGAGGAACTCGTCCATCTTGGCCGGCTCGACCACGGCCATCATGCGCTCCTGCGACTCACTCATGAGGATCTCCTCGGGCGTGAGCCGGGGGTCGCGCAGCGGGACGCGGTCGAGCTGGATGTCCATGCCGCCGGTACCGCCCGCGGCCAGCTCCGTGGTCGCGCAGGACACACCCGCCGCGCCCAGGTCCTGGATGCCCACGACCAGGTCGCGGGCGTACAGCTCCAGGCTGCACTCGATGAGCAGCTTCTCCATGAACGGGTCGCCGACCTGCACGCTGGGGCGCTTGGCGTGCGACTCGTCGTCGAAGCTGGCGCTGGCCAGCACGGAGGCGCCGCCGATCCCGTCCGGGCCGGTGGTGGAGCCGAACAGGACCACCTTGTTGCCCGGGCCGGGAGCCTGGGCGAGCTTGATGTCCTCGTGCCGCATCACGCCGACGCACAGGGCGTTGACCAGCGGGTTGGCGAGGTAGCCCGCGCCGAAACCGATCTCACCGCCGATGTTGGGCAGTCCCAGGCAGTTGCCGTAGAAGGAGATGCCCGAGACCACGCCGGGGAGTACGCGCTTGGTGTCGTCGGCGTCGGCGGGACCGAAGCGCAGCGCGTCCATCACGGCGACCGGCCGGGCGCCCATGGTGAGGATGTCGCGGACGATGCCGCCGACCCCGGTGGCCGCCCCCTGGTGCGGTTCCACGTAGGAGGGGTGGTTGTGCGACTCGATCTTGAACGTGACGGCGCGTCCGTCGCCCACGTCCACGACACCGGCGTTCTCACCCATGCCGACCAGCAGCGCGTCGCTCTCGGGAGCCTTCTCCCCGAACTGCTTCAGGTGCACCTTGGAGGACTTGTAGGAGCAGTGCTCGCTCCACATGACCGAGTAGATCGCCAGCTCGGAGGAGGTGGGGCGGCGGCCCAGGATCTCGCGGACCCGCTCGTACTCGTCCTTGGCCATGCCCAGCTCGGCGTAGGGCTGGGGGGTGTCCGGGGTGTCGAGCGCCGTGGTGACGGTGTCGAGACCAGGTACTTCAGACATGCGTGGTTCCGTTCGGGATGTGCGGATGTGAGCCGGGCCGTGGCGTCCGCCGACCGGCGCGGAAGGTCGTGGTCAGGGCAGAACTCAGGATCTGGGCTGGACGGCGTTGCCGAGCATGAGGAGCGCGGCGGCCTCCTCCGCGTCGTGGTCGGAGGAGTCGGCGACCAGGACGTCCCCGTCGCTGAGGATGGTCTCGCCCAGGGGGACGTCGTCGGGTGACTCCGCGCCCTCGGGGAGCAGTTGCCCCCAGTTGGCGTCCAGAAGGTGGTGGTAGACCGACTCGATCGCCTCCTCGGAGTCGGCGGCCCGCTCGCCCTCGTCGGTGACGACCCGCACCAGGCGCACGCACTCGGCGGTCGTGCACTGCACGTCCTCGTCACCGGAGACGTAGGACAGTCCGTCCGGGGGGTCGCCCAGCACGTCGACGTCCGGCGCCTCCAGGCGCTCCGGGGTCTGGGCCGACCCCGGAGCCGGAGGTTCGGGCGACGCCGTGGGCACGGGGGTGCTCAGGGCCTGGAACAGGCCGAGCGCGCCGGAGACGACCAGGCCGACGACGAGTGCGACGGCCAGTGCGATCTTGAAACGGCGGGAGCGCAGCAGCGCCATCATCGCGAGGTTCGTCCCCCTGTCCGTGTGCGGGTCCGTCGGGTCAGGCGTGTACCGGGGTTCCGGTCGCCAGGTGGCTGAGGATCGAGGTGAAGAAGCCGAGCCCGTCGGTGGAGGGGCCGGTCAGCGCCTCGACGGCGTGCTCGGGGTGCGGCATGAGGCCGACGACGTTCCCGTGCTCGTTGGTGATCCCGGCGATGTCGCGGCGCGATCCGTTGGGATTGCCGCCGACGTAGCGGACCACGACCCGGCCGGTGGCCTCCAGTTCGTCCAGGGTCTCCTCGTCGGCGACGTAGCTGCCCTCGCCGCTCTTGAGGACGACGAGGACCTCCTGGCCGTCGGTGTAGTCGCCGGTCCAGGCGGTGGCGGTGGACTCCACACGCAGCACCTGGTCGCGGTTGAGGAAGCGGAGCGAGGTGTTGCGGGTGAGCGCTCCGGGGAGCAGGTGGCTCTCGCACAGGATCTGGAAGCCGTTGCAGATACCGAGCACCGGCAGCGCACCCGAGCGGGCGGCCGGGACGAGCTCGGACATCAGGGGCGCGAACCGGGCGATGGCGCCGCAGCGCAGGTAGTCGCCGTAGGAGAAACCGCCGGGCAGGACGACCGCGTCCACGCCCTTGAGGTCGGGTTCGGCGTGCCAGAGCGCGACGGGCTCGGCACCCGCCAGCGCGACGGCGCGGGCGGCGTCCTTGTCGTCGAGGGAGCCGGGGAAGGTGACGACGCCCACACGGGCTGCCATGAGCACACTCCGGGTCATTGTGTGTCCGCATCCCGCGCGCGGGAAGACGGGTGGTTGGGCGAGGAGTCCGCGGACGCCGGGCCGTCGCGGGACGGCGCGTCCGCACCTCGCAGCGTACCCGGTCGACTGTGTTCGGGTACGACCCTCACCCCGCTTCCGGGCTCCTGGCCTGTGCGATTCTCCCAATTCGGACGGCTGGAAGCGCGGTCGGGGTGTGTGACCCGACAGGCGCGGTGGTGTGTGCCACATCCCCGTGCGGAGGTGTTCGGTCCCGGGGGCTCCTGGACGCGGGAGGTGGACCCGGCGGCCGGCCGGGCGCCCACCCGCGGGCTCGGTCGTTCACGACCGGGAAGCGGACAGTGCGGCGTAGTCCTGCTCGTGGATGTGGGCGGGACCGGGGTCGGGGCGGTGGTCGCACCGGGTGAGACGCTTGCGCAGGAGGACCGTCGTGCGCGGGGCGCCCCGGAAGGAGACCTCGTCCATGAGCCGGCGCATCAGGAAGATGCCCCTGCCCGATTCTGCGCTGAGGCGGGGCAGGGGCACGGGGCCCGGGGAGAGCCCGCGGGGGAGGGCCGTGCCGGCGGGCGCCTCCCCGTTGTGGGAGATCCGCAGCTCGCACAACCGGGAGTCGAGGTCGGCCTCGACGCGGTAGTCGGTGGCCGAACCGGCGTGCTCGATCGCGTTGGCGCAGGCCTCGGAGACGGCGAGGATGATGTCGTCGGCGCAGTCCTGGCACAGGCCCACGCGTCGTAGCAGGGTGCCGAGGACGTCGCGTACGACGGAGACCGTGTACGCCTGGCGGGGGAGCGAGATCGAGAAGACGGCGTCCATGCGTACACCTCTCGTGCTCCGTGGTCGGTTGCCGGTTCGACGCGTTAAGGAACCTTCCCGAGCTCGGTTGACGCAAAACGAACAGCCGTGCCCGATACGGGACACGGCTGGCCAATTCCGGACACACCAGGTGTGCGGGTGTCCGCCCCCGGTGCGGGGTCAGGCGACGTGGACCTCGAAGTCCTCGATGACGGTGTTGGCGAGCAGCGTCTCGGCCAGCCGGCGGACGTCGGCGAGCTTGGCGTCGTCGACCTCGCCGTCCACCTCGACCTCGAAGCGCTTGCCCTGCCGGACCTGCTCGACCCCCTCGAAGCCCAGCCGGGAGCAGGCCCCGGCGATGGCCTGGCCCTGGGGGTCCAGGATCTCGGGCTTGAGCATGACGTCAACAACGACGCGGGCCACAGCGTCCTCCAGAAGAAATGTGGGTGTGCCGCACTTGCCCGCCGCGGAGCCGGGCGGGCGCCTCTCCGAGCCGCTCGGAGGGGCGACGCCAGCGTATGCCACACCGGCCCGCGACCGGCCCCTGGCCAGGCGCCACGCTGGTCCTTTACCGCATGCTTACCCGTACTGGAGACGGTTTCGGTACCTTCGTGACTCGTATCACCCTGATTGATGTCATCATTGGAAGCGTCTGGTGGCGTCTACCAGTGTGGAAGTGATCGTCCGGTCGTCCAGAGGGGGGAATCTTGACGACTATCGCAGCGGACCAGACCTCCACGACCGGTGAGACCCGCGCCGAAGAGCAGACCCTGGACTTCGCCACCGCGGTGACACCGTTCGCCGACCAGCTCTACCCGACCGCCCTGCGGATGACCCGCAACCCGGCGGACGCGGAGGACCTCGTCCAGGAGACATTCGCCAAGGCCTTCGCCAATTTCCATCAGTTCCGGGCAGGCACCAACCTGAGGGCCTGGCTCTACCGGATCCTGACCAACACGTTCATCAACTCCTACCGCAAGAAGCAGCGCGAGCCGCGCCAGGAGACCACCGACGAGATCAAGGACTGGCAGCTCGCCGCCGCCGAGGCGCACACGTCGTCCGGCATGCGTTCGGCCGAGACCGAAGTCCTCGACCACCTGCCCGACTCCGACATCAAGCTGGCTCTCGCGCGCCTGCCCGAGGAGTTCCAGGAGGTCATCTACCTCGTGGACATCGAGGGCTACGCCTACAAGGAGGTCGCCGCCCGCATGGGGACGCCGCTCGGCACGGTCATGTCCCGGCTGCACCGCGCCCGCCGCCAGCTCCGCGAGATGCTCGCCGACTACGGCCGTGAGCGCGGCATGCGCGTCCCGGCCTGAGCCGTCCCGCCCCGCGCGTTCGCACGGCGCCCCGGCCCCCGCCCCATCCACCCCATGACCCCGCGCGGTCTCTCTCCGTAGCCGCCGCGTGCTGCCACGTCACGCCCGGGCGGCCTCGACATCGAGGCCGCCCGGGCGTTTCCGTTCCGTCGTCAACCAGGGTCCACAAAGTTGTTGGAAGTCCTTGTAATTGATAGGAAGCCCTGGTAGTTGCGCATGTGTGGAAGATCGGGATGATGGGCGGACAGGTTAAAAGGTGACGCTGAGGGCTTGCGCTCCACGTAGTGAGTTCTGTCACGATGTGGGGAGGGCTGTCCGCTGCGCCCACCACCCCGGGTGAGCGGACCTTGATTCGGCCGATCAGCGTTCACCCACGCGAATTCGGCCCCGAGAACCCGAGGAGCGACGTGTCGGACACCACCGCACACGCAGAAACGGAGCTTGTCCAGCTCCTGACACCCGAAGGGGAGTTCACCGCACACCCCGACTACCCCCTGGACATCGGCGCTGACGAGATTCGCGACCTGTACCGGGACCTGGTGCTCGTCCGCCGGGTCGACAGCGAGGCCGTCTCCCTCCAACGGCAGGGTGAGCTGGGCCTGTGGGCCTCCCTGCTGGGCCAGGAGGCCGCGCAGATCGGGTCCGGGCGGGCCCTGCGCGACGGCGACATGGCCTTCCCCTCCTACCGTGAGCACGGCGTCGCCTGGTGCCGCGGCATCGAGCCCAAGGAACTGCTGGGTATGTTCCGGGGCGTCACCAACGGCGGCTGGGACCCGCACGAGCACGGCTTCCACCTGTACACGATCGTCATCGGCAGCCAGGCCCTGCACGCCACCGGCTATGCCATGGGCGTCCAGCGCGACGGGGCCGTCGGGGAGGACGGCACCGCGGTCATCGCCTACTTCGGCGACGGCGCCACCAGCCAGGGCGACACCAACGAGGCGTTCAACTTCGCGTCGGTGAACAACGCCCCCGTGGTCTTCTTCTGCCAGAACAACCAGTGGGCGATCTCCGAACCGCTGGAGCGGCAGGCCCGTGTGCCGATCTACCGGCGCGCCTCCGGGTTCGGCTTCCCGGGTGTGCGCGTGGACGGCAACGACGTGCTCGCGTGCCTGGCAGTCACCCGCGCCGCGCTGACCAACGCGCGCGAGGGCAACGGGCCCACGCTCGTCGAGGCGTTCACCTACCGCATGGGCGCCCACACCACCAACGACGACCCCACGCGGTACCGGGCGACGGCCGAGCTGGACGAGTGGAAGGCCAAGGACCCGATCCTGCGTCTCCGCCGCCACCTGGAGCGCGAGGGCCTGGCCGACGAGGAGTTCTTCGCCTCGGTCGACGCCGAGGCCGACGCCATCGGTGAGCGCGTGCGCGCCGAGTGCCGGGCGCTGCCCGACCCCGAGCCGCTGGACATCTTCCACGAGGTCTACGCCGAACCCAACGTCCACATCGACCAGCAGCGGTCCGAGTTCGCCGAGTACCTCGCGTCCTTCGAGGGCGCCGGCGCGGAAGGGGGCCGCTAGGCCATGGGAACCAACCTCACGATCGGCAAGGCGATCAACGCGGGCTTGCGCGCCGCCATGGAACACGACCCGAAGGTCCTGGTCATGGGTGAGGACGTCGGCCGTCTCGGCGGCGTCTTCCGGGTCACCGACGGCCTGCACAAGGACTTCGGCGCCGACCGGGTGATCGACACCCCGCTGGCGGAGTCCGGCATCGTCGGCACCGCCATCGGCATGGCCCTGCGCGGGTACCGCCCGGTGGTGGAGATCCAGTTCGACGGGTTCTTCTTCCCGGCGGCCAACCAGACCTTCACCCAACTCGCCAAGATGCGCCGCCGCTCGGCGGGCAAGCTCAGCGTCCCCGTCGTCATGCGCATCCCCTACGGCGGCGGCATCGGCGCGGTGGAGCACCACAGCGAGTCGCCCGAAGCCTACTTCACCCACACGGCTGGCCTGCGGGTGGTCACGGTCGCCAACCCCGAGGACGCCTACTGGATGATCCAGCAGGCCGTCCGGTCCGACGACCCGGTCATCTTCCTGGAGCCCAAGCGGCGCTACTACGAGAAGGCCGAGGTGGACACCGAGGCCCCGATCGCCGAGGCGACCCCGATGGACGCCGCTCGGATCGCCCGGCCCGGCACGGACGTGACCCTGCTGGCCTACGGGCCGATGGTCAAGACCGCCCTCCAGGCCGCCGAGGCCGACACCGACCACTCCGTCGAGGTCGTCGACGTGCGATCGCTGTCGCCCGTCGACTACCCCACCATCGTGGACTCGGTGAAGCGCACCGGCCGTCTGGTCGTGGCGCACGAGGCGCCGCTGAGCGGCGGCCCCGGCGCGGAGATCGCCGCCCGTGTCACCGAGGAGTGCTTCTACCACCTGGAATCGCCGGTGATCCGCGTTGCCGCCTTCGACACCCCCTACCCGCAGTCCAGGCTGGAGGAGCACTATCTTCCGGACCTTGATCGGGTTCTGGACGGTGTGGACCGGGCGTTCGCGTTCTAGGTATCGGGGAACAGGAGACATGGGGATTCAGAAGAACGCACCCGCCGTCGGCGGCGTGCAGTCGTTCAAACTGCCCGACGTCGGTGAGGGCCTCGTGGAGGCCGAACTGCTCACCTGGTACGTGAAGCCCGGCGACGAGATCACCGTCAACCAGAACCTGTGCGAGATCGAGACGGCCAAGGCCGTGGTCGAGCTGCCCAGTCCGTTCGCGGGCACCGTGCGGGAGTTGCTGGTCGAGGAGGGCCAGACGGTGGACGTCGGCACGGTGATCATCACCGTGGACGACGGCAGCGGTGGTTCCGGCGCGGCCGAGTCGGCTCCCCCGGCCGCGGAGGAGACCGAGGAGCGGGAGA
>NZ_ANBC01000729.1 GCF_000341125.1 Nocardiopsis lucentensis DSM 44048
GGGGTGGACCTGGCGTCGGTGACGCCGACCGGCCCCGGGGGGATCGTGACCCGCGAGGACGTGCGCGCGGCGGCCGAGCCCGCCGAGGCTCCGGCCGCTCCGGTCGCCGAGGCCCCGGCCGTCACGACCGACCGGGCCGCCCGTGAGCGGCGGATTCCGATCAAGGGGGTGCGCAAGCACACGGCGGCGGCGATGGTCGGCAGCGCGTTCACGGCGCCGCACGTCACCGAGTTCCTCCAGGTGGACGTCACACGGACGATGGAGGCGATCACACGCCTGCGCGAGCGGCCCGACTTCGCCGACGTGCGGGTCTCGCCGCTGCTGCTGGTGGCCAAGGCGCTGCTCATGGCGATCCGCCGCAACCCGGAGGTCAACGCGTCCTGGGACGAGGAGAACCAGGAGATCGTGGTCAAGGACTACGTGAACCTGGGGATCGCGGCCGCCACCGACCGGGGTCTGGTGGTGCCCAACGTCAAGGACGCCGACGCCAAGACCCTGCCCGAGCTGGCCGGGGCCCTGAAGGATCTGACCGACACGGCGCGGGCGGGCAAGACGAGCCCGGCGGACATGTCCCAGGGCACGATCACCATCACCAACGTCGGCGTGTTCGGCGTGGACGCGGGCACCCCGATCATCAACCCGGGCGAGGCGGCGATCCTGGCCTTCGGTCAGATCCGGGAGATGCCGTGGGTGCACGAGGGTGAGCTGGCGGTGCGCAAGGTGACGACGCTGTCGCTGTCCTTCGACCACCGGTTGGTCGACGGCGAGCTCGGCTCCAAGGTGCTGCGGGACATCGGCACCGCGCTGGAGGACCCCGAGCTGACCGCCCTCGCCTGGGGGTAGCCGACCCTCCTCGGAGGCCCGGCCTCCGAGCGCTGGACCGGTGTGGTGCGGCCCTTCGCGCGTGAACGAGGCCTCCGGCGGACGGATGATCCGTCCGCCGGAGGCCTCGTGCCGTCCCGACCCGGCCGAGCCGGACGCGGTGGCGGGGCCCGCCCCCCAAGGGGGAGAGGGACGGACCCCGCCATTGGGGTATTCCCGGACGGGCGTTGACCGACACATGGCGTGTGCGCTCCGTTCTGCTCCGGGGTCAGCCCAGCGGCCAGACCAGGTGGTAGCGCACCCCGATCAGCACCACGAACAGCGCGGCCACGGTGACCAGGGTGTGGTGGACCCGCCAGGCCGCCGACCACCAGCCGCGCCGCCAGGCCAGAGCGGTGAGGACCAGGGCCGCGAGAGTGGCCGCAGCCCCCAGGGTCAGGGGAACCAGCAGCACCGGTGAGTCCGCGAAGAACAGGGCGAGCAGCAGGTTCGGGTCGGTGAACAGGTAGGCGAACATACCCACGGTGGCGAACGCCCCGAGGGCGGCGAGCGCGGCGCACCAGCGCGCGGCGGCCGCGCCCCGAGGAGGGCTGGGACGGCGCCGGAGCAGGCGGACCAAGGCCAGCGCAGGCCACACCAGCACAGTCGCCAGCACGAGGAGGGCCGCTCCGACCGCGATCGCGTGGACCCGGGGCGAGTCCGGCCACGCCACGCGTTGGTAGGCGGTCGTGGGGTTGGTGTCGAAGGACAGCCCGGTCACCTGATCGTCGGCCGTGATGAACCCGATCCGGTCGCGTCTTTCCCGTTCCTCGAACAAACCACCGCCGAGGGGCAGGAACCGTTGTTCGGGCAGACCGACGGAGTCGACCACCACGGCCCCGTCCTCGCCCTGGCGCACCCGCACCCAGGACAGCAGCGAGTACACCGAGGCCGGACCGCTGGTGGTGCGGCGGGTCGCGACGTACGTACCCGCGTACCCGCCCGGTGGCACGGCGGCTTCCTCCTCCGCCGGGCCCGGCCCGGCGGAGGGACCCGTTCCCAGCGGCTCGGAGCTGTCTGTGCCGGACCCCTCGGCGACGGGTGCGAACTCTTCGATGAACGCCTCACTGAGGGCCATGCGCATGTCCCGTCCGTCCGCGTCGGTGGTCCCGTCGCCGTTGATCGCGACATGGAAGCCGACTTCGGCCTCGGGGACGACGACGAACATGCTGTGGAACCCGAACAGGTCCCCGGCGTGGCCGACCACGCGGGGCCGGTCCAGTCGCCACTCCCAGGTGCCGTAGCCGACCCCGGTGACCTCCGGGTGCCCGCCCGCCTGACGGTCCAGCATCGCGGTGACGGACTCCTCCGACAGCACACGTTCGCCGTCGAGCTCCCCGCCGTTGAGGACGGCCTGGAGGAACCGTGCCATGTCCGAGGCGGAGGCGATCGCCAGTCCGGAGGGTTCTCCACCCAGGTGGTAGCCGGTGACCGGGGTGCCGTCGGAGCGGTGGGCGACGGGCAGGTCGTGTGCGCGGGCCAGCTCGTGCAGGGGGCCGAACGCGCTGTCCGCCATGCCGAGCGGCTCGAACACGTGCGTGCGGACGTACTCCCCGAACGGCGTACCGGACACCTCCTCGACGATGAGCCCGGCCAGGTTGAGGGAGTGGTTGGAGTAGGCGACGAACTCGCCGGGTTCGAAGATCCGCCGGGGTTCGGCCGCCGCGACGTGGTCCGGCAGGGATGCCAGCTCCGACGAGTCGAACGCGCCCTGTCCGGCGATCGCCTCCTCGAACCCCGCCGTGTGGGTGAGCAGGTGGTGGGTGGTGACCGGACGCCCGGAGGGGGTGGCGGGGACCCTCGCGTTCTCGGGGAGGTAGGCGTTGACGTCCTCGTGGAGGTCGATCCGTCCCTCCTCCGCGAGCTGGAGGACGGCCACGGCGGTGAACACCTTGGCGATCGATCCGACGGGGAACACGTGGCGGTCGGGGTCGACCTCGCTCCCGTGCTCGGCGTCCGCGTGTCCGTAGCCCCCGTACCCCGTCCGCTCGCCGCTCGACACGATGGTGGCCACCGCCCCGGGGACACCGTACTCCTCCAGGAACTCGGGTACCCGCGTGTCCAGGAAGCTCTGCGCGTCCACGGATTCGCCCAGTTCCTCGCCGCTTCGCGGCGCGTGGCCGCCACAGACCTGCGCAACCCCGGCGGCGGCTCCGGGAACCGCCCACGTGGCCAGGAGTACCCACGCCAGCATGGCGGACAGCGCGGTCACCAGTATGGGGAGAACGCCCTGCGGACAGGGGACATGGCGGAGCGGCACGGTCACCTCCGGAGCGCGGGGGGTTGCTGTCGGTTACCACCGTAGGTCGGAGGAGGGGGCGTTGAGGGGTTGTCCACAGGGGAATCCGCACCGCGAACCAACACAGTGTTGCTTGCGTCGTAGTTGTCGTTGGCAAGCGAAAACACTGTAGGAGTCAACCGCATGAACGCGCCGCGGAGCGGAAACACGTCACGCCCCCTGACCGCCACCGCGCTGGTGGTCGCGACCGCGCTGGCACTGTCCGGCTGCGGAGTCGTCCCCGACCTCACCAACCTCACCGGCGGCAGCAGCCCGGAGCCGCCCGAACCGTCGCCCGGTCCGAGCCAGGAACCGGAGCCCCCCGAGCCCACGCCCGAACCCGTCGAGGTCGACTTCCCCTACACCCGTGAGGGGCAGATCTTCCAGGACACCGGCCAGGACTCCACGCTCCGCTTCTCCGTCACGGGCCTGGAGCGCACCGACGAGTACACCGTCCTGTACACCGAGAGCACCTACATCGACCACTTCCGGGGCCGGAACAGCAACCTCGCCATGCCGGACACCCTGGTGGACCCCGTCAGCGGACGGGCCTTTCGCGCACTGCTGGACGAGGACGGCGACCGGTACGGCTCCGTGGCACCCCGGGACGGGCGCTACTACCCCGTCGAGGTCGACGCCACCAACCGGTACCGCTGGTACTTCCCGCGCCTTCCCGACGAGGTCACCCAGGTCACGTTCGTCGGCAGCGGCCTCGGCGCCATGACCGGCATCCCGGTGGTGGACGTCGACGAGGAGCGTCCCGACCCGGAGGCCCCCAACGGCGCCGATCCCGACTTCGACCCCGAGTCCGGCGACACCGTCGAGTTCGAGAACCGGCGTCCCGACGCCGAGGCCGTGGAGCACGTCGGGGAGATGGAGAGCTTCGTCGACTCCGACGTCGCCTCCACCACCCGCGACGGCGACACCGAGACCGTCGCTCTGCGCTCCGACGTCATGTTCGCCTTCGACTCGGCCGAGCTCACCGCGGAGGCCGAGGACGTCGTCCGGCGCGCCGCCCGGTCGCTGGAGCACAACATCGACCCCGACGACCCCGAGGTCACCGTGATCGGCCACACCGACGGCCGCGGCTCCGACGCCTACAACCAGGAGCTGTCCGTCGAGCGGGCCGAGACCGTCCGGGAGGTCCTCGCGGAGGAACTCGGTGAGGGGTACGACTTCACCGTGGAGGGGCGCGGGGCCACCGAGCCGGTCGCCGAGGAGGGCGGCGCTGACGACGAGGAGGCGCGTGCCCGCAACCGGCGCGTGGAGTTCTCCTACCGCGTGGACCGGTCCGGTGACGCCAGGACCGGGAACGATCGCGACGACGAGGCCCTGGGCTCCAGCGAGCGCAGTGTCTTCCCGCCCGCCGCCTTCGTCGAGGACGACACCGCCGAGGTGGTCGCCTCGGTCACCGAGGGGGACGTGCGGATGGACGTGCACCCGCTGCGGCGCGACGGCGCCTACGTGATCAGCACGGTGTCGCTGACCAACACCGGTGACGAGCCGGTGCTGCCCGACATGGGCGGGGAGGACGCCGTGTCCCCGGGCGGACCGACCGAGTTCAGCCAGGGCGCGCTGGGCGGCTTCCAGCTTCTGGAGCCCGACACCGACCTGGTCCGCTACGTCACGCTGTTGAACTTCGGCGGCGACAGCTACGCGGGCTTCGCGGAGGAGGTCCACGAGATGCAGCCGGGCAACACGTACCAGCTGGTCGCGGTGTTCGCCGCGCCGCCCGCCGAGGTCGACCGGGTCACCCTGCGCGCCGGGTCGTTCGGGGAGGTCGAGGACGTGCCGTTCACGGAGTGACGGAGGCCGGGCGAGACGGGCCGTCGGCCGCCCCGCCGGGAGCGCACCCGGCGGGGCGTGGCCGTGTCAGCCCAACAGGAAGGTGACCCCGAACAGGACCGGGATGGTGAGGAGCGTGGTGATCAGTACGACCTCGCGTGCGAGCCCCTCCCCCGTCCGGTGCTGGACGGAGTACGTGAAGACGTTCTGCGCGGTCGGCAGGGCGGCGAGCACGACCACGGAGAACAGCGTCGTGCCGGTCAACCCGAACGCGAACGCGCCGATCGCCCACGCGACGAGCGGTTGCGCGAACGACTTGAGCACGACCGCGACGAACACGGGACCGCGTTCCGGACCGCGCCCGGGGAGGCCGCTTCCGTGCAACGAGATCCCGAACGCCAGCAGCATGGCGGGCACGGCCATACCGCCGACGAGGTCGAACGGTTCCATGAGCGGCGCGGGCGGGGGCCACCCGGAAGCGGAGACCAGGACACCGGCGAGCGACCCGATGACGATCGGGTTGCGCGCCGGGGCGCCCAACGCCCGCCGCAGGACCGGGCCCACCCCGCGCACTCCCCCGTGGGACAGGTCCAGGACGGTGAGCCCCAGGGGGGTGAGCGCGAGCAGCTGCATGAGGAGGATGGGCGCCACCAGGGACGCGTCGCCGAGCACGTACGCGGCGATGGGGATGCCCAGGTTGCCCGCGTTCACGTAACAGGCGCAGAGGGTACCGACAGCGGAGCGGCCCAGCCCCCACCCCCGGACGGCGGCGACGAAGGCGAACGCCAGGCCGATCGTCAGCACGGTCAGGACGCTGGCCAGGGCCGAGGTCGACACCAGGGAGGAGAGGTCGGCGCGCGAGAGGATCGTGAACAGTAGCGCCGGGCTGGCCACATAGAAGGCGAGCCTGGTGAGGACGTCCTTGGCGCCCGGTCCCAGGAGGGGGATCCGTCCCAGCATGTAGCCGATGACGACGACGCTGGTGATGACGCCGAACCCTACGACGACCCCGGACAATCGGCGCTCCTCGTGCGAAACCGCGACACGGCGGGAGAAACGCTATCCGAGCTGGTGCGCCGACGACACGCCGGGGGTCAGGGGAACACGATCACTCCCCGGAATCCGGGCTGGGGGCGTCCGACGGTTCGGCCTCGTCCTCCTCGGCGGCCTCCTCCTCCGCTTCCGCCTCGGCCGCCGCGGCGGCCGCGCGGTCAGCGGCACGGGTGGTGCACACCTCCTCCGCGGGGGCCGAGGAGCCGTCGACGGCGACCACGGTGAAGCAGTACTCGCCGTAGGTGTCGGTGGTGGTGATCTGAGCCGAGGTCACCCCGGCACCGGTCCGGGCCAGGGTCGTGGGTTCGACGTTTCGCGGTCCGCCCACCACGAAGAAGGGCGCGGTCCCGCCGCTGTTGTCGGTCCAGCTGAGCTGGACGGCGTTGAGGGTGTCCGCCAGGCGCACGTCCGTGGGAGCGTTGATCGGTTCGGGGACGGTCGGTTCGACTATCCCGTCCGCGCCGTCGCCGGTGGCTTCCTCGTCCCCGGTGGCCTCGTCGGTTCCGGGGCTCGGCTCGGCGGCGGGCTCCTCGGGCTCGGCGGCCGAGAGGATCGGCGTCTGGGGCCCGGTCGACGCGAAGGCTCCGGAAACGGAGGTGAGCAGCAGGATTCCGCATACGCTCGCCGCGAGGTGGAGGTGTTTGCGCCAGCGGGCCTGGGAGACGTCCGGCTCGTGGAGGGCGGGCCACTCGGGGGTCTCGTCCCTCCGGGCGGCGGCCCCGTCCTCGGGCAGGCGGCCCGACTCGGTCGTGCCGCTCCACCCCTCCACGCGCGACCAGGCGAGCAGTGGGGAGATCTCCTCGCCGCGCAGCTTGGCCATCATGATCTCGGCGGTGCCACCCGCGTTGGTGGCGGGAAGCCTGCTACCGCTCTGGTCGTCCCCGGGCGCAGCCGTGGGCTGGTCGCCGCGCAGTTGCCGGGCGCTGTCGAGGCGCGTCGACGCGGGCGCGGGCGGGTGCTCGGCGGGGTGGGGAGGGGCCGCGGGTGGGGCCGGGGCTTCGGGGGTCTGCCGCGGCCACAGGGGGGCGTTGGGCACGTGTCCGGGGGCCGACACCGCGTAGGGCGGTGTGGGGAGGTGCTGCTGGGGCGTGTGCGCGGCCTGTTCCCCGCTGGGGACGGAGTACGGGGACGGGTGCGGTGCCTGGGCCCCGGAGGGTGTGGTGTGCGGACCGGGGAAGGGGGGCTGCGCGCCGGAAGGAGCCGCGTGGGGCTCCTGGGGTGGGGTCTGCGCACCGGTGTGGGGTGCCTGCTCCCCATCGGCGACAGGGTGGGAGGCCTGTGGTCTCGATGGCGGCACCTGCGCGTCGGGGTGAGCGGCCGCGGCGGGGTGGGGTGGTTGGGGTTCGTGGGGGGTGTGCGCGGCCTGTACGCCACCGGGGACAGCGTACGGGAATGGGACCTGGGATACCTCAGCGCTGGAATGGCCAGTTGTGGTGGGGGGATACGGCTGGGATTCCTGAGGCGTGTGTGACACCTGCTCGCCCTGGGATGAGAGGGGAGGCGTCTGTGGTCCCGGGTGCGGTGCTTGGGCCCCGGAGGGTGTGGCGTGGGGTCCTGAGAGCGGTGCTTGGGCCCCGGAGGGTGTGGCGTGGGGTCCCGAGATCGGTGCCTGGGCCCCGGAGGGTGCGGTGTGCGGACCGGGGAAGGGGGGCTGCGCGCCGGAAGGAGCCGCGTGGGGCTCCTGGGGTGGGGTCTGCGCACCGGTGTGGGGTGCCTGCTCCCCGCTGGGTACGGGGTGCGGGTACGGGTTCTGCGGCCCCGCGGGCGGTGCCTCGGGGGCGGTGGTCGGCAGCACCGAGGTCGGGGGCTGAGCCCCACCGGGCACCGGGGGCGGGTCGACGGGGGCGCTCGCCCCGGTCAACGGAGCCTGGGCACCGCTGGGACCGGAGACCGTCGTCGCCGGTCGCGACGTGCGTGCCTGCTCGAACGCGGCCGCGAAGTCCGCCGCGCTCTCGTGCCGCTCCTGCGGTGCCTTGGCCAGGGCGCGCGAGAGCACACCGCGGAGCTTGCGGGAGATGTCCTGCCGTCCGACCGGCGGGGCCTCCTCGGTCAGCACCCGCCGCGCGTACTCCTGCGCGTCGAACCCGTCCCCGACGGTGAACGGCGTACGGCCGACGAGCATCGTCCAGATCGTCGACGCGAGCTGGTACACGTCCGAGGCGGCCGTCC
>NZ_ANBC01000730.1 GCF_000341125.1 Nocardiopsis lucentensis DSM 44048
CCGAACCCGGCGGCGGCGGGGGCACGGCCGCACCGATCGGGTGAACGGAGCCGAAACCGGTCAGCACCGGGGTACGGCCCGCCCTCAGGACATTGCCCGGGCTGACGTCGTTGTGCACCAGACCCCGACCGTGCATCGCGCCCAGGGCCGCGGCCGCGCTCCGGGCGACCGCCGCCGCCTCCTGGATCGGAGCCGGCCCCCTGTTCGCGAGCATGTCGGCGAAGGAGCCGTCCGCGTAGAACGGCAGGACCACGAACAGGTCGCCCTCGGCCGTGGTGCCCGCGTCCAACAGAGGCACCACGCCGGGCATCCCGCTGAGGTCGCGCAGCCGGTCGAGCTCCGCGCGCCCCTGGGCGGCGGGCAGGACCTTGAGCACGACGTCCGCACCACTGGTCGCACGCGTCGCGCGGACGATCCTGGCACGGCGCCCCTGGCGCAGTACGGCGGACGTGTCGTATCCGGGCGCCCATGCGGCGTGGTCGGAGCCGGACATGAGTGAGCGACCCCCTCGTGGTGTTCGTGGCGGAGGCCCCAGCGCTCAGGCGTGGGGGATGGTGACGCGGTGGGTCAGGGCAGTTCCGGCAGGCGCGGGGCGTCGAACGCGGGGTCCTGCACCACCTGCTGCCGGAACGTTCCGAACCCACGTTCCTCGTTGACCTCCTGCTGGCGGCCGAACGCCCCGATGAGAGCGATGACGCCGCAGATCAGGGCGGTGAGGATGAGACCGCCGATCACCGCCGGCCACACCTGCTGACGGCGCCGCCAGTAGCGGCTGGGA
>NZ_ANBC01000731.1 GCF_000341125.1 Nocardiopsis lucentensis DSM 44048
GCGGTGCCGCAGGGCGTCCGCCTGGAGGACGTACTTCTCCTCGTCGGGCGTGTAGTGGAACGCCTCGGGGAGTTGCGGGTCCGGATCCGCTGGGGTCGGTGGGGACGGCGTGGGGGAGGACATCGGCGATCAGCCTACTAGAACAGACTGTTCAGGTAGTTGCTCAGACGGCCGTACTTCTCGGCGGTGCCGCTGGTGGCCTCGATCATCTTCGAGAAGGCGGAGTTGACCTCGGCGAAATGGGAGTCGAACTCCTGGGCCTTGGCCTGGAACTGCGAGCTGCCCGAGCCCTCCCACTGGTTGACGGTGCTCTCGGACTGCTCGTTGATCTGGCTCATGATCGCGGTGAAGCGGGCCAGGTGCGCCTGTTGGTCGGAGGCCAGGCCCTCCAGTTGGCCGACATTGCCGTAGACGTCGAACTGGTTACCCATGACTGCGCGCCTTTCTCGTGGCGGGGAAGAAGGTGGGGGAGCGTTAGGCGTTGATCGGGCGGGCGAGGCCGCCGAGGTCGTTTCCGGCCTGCGAGAGGTCGTCGGCGGAATCCTGGTCGGTGATGTTGAACTGCTGCTGACCCTCGTTCAGCTTGATGCCGTTCTGGCTGCACCAGGTCATGAGCTCGTCGAACCGTTCGGTGAGGGCGTTGCGCGCCGCGCGGAAATCGTTGAGGGCCTGACCCTGCAGGGCGTCGCCGTCGTTGGACATGTCCTGGATGAGCTGGTTCATCTGGGTACGGAGACCGTCGGATTCCTGTCCGAGGTTCTCCCCACCCGTTCCGAGTGCGTTGACATTCTCAAGACCGGCGTGGTTGGACATCTGAACCCTTCCGGGGGTGGGAGAGGAGGTGTGAGGTGTGCCCGTCCTCCGTGGGCAGGGTGTTCCCCCAGGGGCGGAACACGGGAGGAGGGGAGATTACGGACGATAGTAAGGATCTCATCTGCGGGTCAATGACCACGCACCCTTCGCGACATCGCGGCCGGATTCGGCCAATGTGGTGTTATTCATCGTGGGTTCACGGCTGGCCGTCACCGCAGTCGACGTAGTCGACGACGCTCG
>NZ_ANBC01000732.1 GCF_000341125.1 Nocardiopsis lucentensis DSM 44048
TCCAGGGTTTCCCAGTGTTCGTCCATGTAGGCATCGACGAACTCCTCGCCGTTGACGGGTTCACCGCACCAGGTGACCTCGTTGTTGTACATGGCGTCCGCGAGGGCCCCGTCGATCTGCCCGGAGTTGTGGACCGCCTCGGTGTTCCACTCGTCGTTGTCCAGCTCGACGGCGTATCCGTCCTCGTCCTCCCGGACGATCGCGGTGTCGAACAACCTGTCCCTCTTGTCGCCGATGTTCTCGACGACCTGGTCTGGGTCGCCCTCGGTGAACATGCGGTCCAGCGTGCGCACCATGACCTCCCGTTCGACCCAGAAGAAGGAGACGTAGTCGCCGACCGGCTCCTCCTCGGTCTCGGGTTCGGGGGTCGAACAGGCGGACAGGACCAGGCTCGTGGCCAGGGTGACCGCCGTGAAGGCGGGTACACGGCCCCCGTGCAGAGTCAACGGTTCCTCCGGATCGTGTCGACGACGGTCTGTGGCCAGCCGCGCATCACTCCTCCTCTTCCTCCTCCCGGCCTTCGAAGACACTGTTCGTGTCGTTGTAGGAGTTGTTGTACTGCTCGACGAAGTCGCCCACGCGCTGGTGGCCCGGCTGGGTACGGCCGTCGCTGGTGGTGACCTCCACGTCGTCCATGATGTTGCTGATGGCGCTGTCCATCCGGTCGAGGTCCTGGTTCTCGTTGTCCGTCCACTCGTTCGGGTCCTTCTCGACGCTGACCCTGACGGAGTCGTCGAAGACGAAGTCCTCCCCGATGTCCTCCGCGGTCAGCCGAACACCGTCCTGCCAGACGGTGAGGGCGCCGCCGTCGATCAGGGTGTGGAACTCGTCGGGGCGGATGACGTCGTTGAGGGCCCCAGGGTCGTGCTGTGACAGGTGGTCGAGGGCCTCGATCCGGAAGTTGCGCTCAATGTACTCGGCGCCGGAGAAGTCCGGATGGCGCGGGGAGACCTCGTACTCTCCGTCGACGATCGCCTCGACGATGCTGTCCTGTCCGAGTTCCAGACCCTTCGCCACGGCCGCGCCGATGACCGGGATCTTCTCCGACAGGCCGGTCGCCTCGCCCACGATGAACTCCGTGATCTGCGTCTCGCGATCGATCTGCTCGTCGAGGTCGGCGGTCCGGTCGGCGGACTCCCGGCGCAGGGCCTCCTCCAGAAGAGCCTGGAGCTGCCCCCCGCCGCGTGCCGTCTCCTCGTCCTGCCCGCTCTCGAAGTACGCGGCGGCCTCGATCTGCTGGTAGACGTCGACCGAGTTGACCACGCGTCCGGCGGTCTCGTCGTTGCCCATGAGCAGCTGCATGTACATGGCACGCTCCTCGGGCCCCATGGAGACGAAGTTCCTGCCCGGTTCGAAGTTCCCGACGCCCGTCACCGGCTCGTTGTCCTGGAGGACGTCGCTGTCGGCGAAGCTGTAGATGTAGGCGTCGAAGATGTCGGCGAGACCGTCGGCGAGTTCGCCGTTGAACTGGGTGAAGGACGCGTCGGAGTACTCGTTCTCCCCTTCGGTCACGTCGACCCCGGTGTTGACGAGGGCGTCGTGCATGTCGGGGTCGGTGAGGGTCTCCATGAACCCGGCGAACGCGCGCCCGGCCCGGCTGACCTCCAGGGGGTCGTCGCTGTTCAGGTCCTCGTGCACCCAGTCGATCAGCTGGCGGGCGGTGGCGCCGTCGTCGTGCCACTCGTAGGTGAGCGTGCCCTCCAGAGCCTGGGCGCGCATGTCGTCGTGGTAATCGATCCCCGGCTCCGGGTTGAGGTGGGTGCCCGTGAGCATGAAGTAGTTGGAGTCCTCGTTGCGGCTGGCCACGCCGATCAGGGCCGCCATCTGCTCGGAACTCGGCATGATCCCGTCCGGGTCGGGTGTGTCGCCCCAGTTGTCGAGGAAGGCCCCCATGGACAGGTGGAGGTTGGTGGACAGGCCGTACCCGGCCTCCAGGTCCTCGTCGGTGTGGGCGAGGAGAGCGGACAGGGACTTGAGGTCGTCCCCCAGTGTGACCGGGGTGTAGGGGATGCCGTTCTCGTCGTAGTCGACGGGGAGGGAGCTCTCCACGGCGGTCCGGAAGCTCTGGGGCAGCTTGTCGTAGCCGCCGCCGAGGTTCGGGTCGGAGAGGGCGAGCAGGCCGTCGCCGAGAACGCCCAGAGCGCGTTCGCGCTCCTCGTCGGTCATGTCGCTCTCGGCCATGAGGCCGGGGAGGGCGAGAACGCCCAGGCCGAGTCCGTCACCGTTGGTGTGCTCCTCCTCCAGCTGCCCGTAGAACTCCTCCAGGAAGTCGACCTCACGGGAGTTGAGCGGGGTGTCGTTCTCCTGGCCCCTCCGCGCGTTGGTGCCGATCATGGCCATCAGGGCCATGAGCTCCTCGTAGCGCTCGTCCAGGGGCTTGTCGCCGCTCCAGTAGCCGTTGAGCTCCTCGGCCCACTCGCGCGCGTTCTCGTCGGTGAGGAGGTTCTCGTCGATGAGCTGGGCGAAGCGCGCGGGGTCGAGGTTGTAGAACGCCCAGTCGGCGTTGCCCGCGTCGATGAGCCGCTGGACGTTGGCGGGGGTGGGGCCCTGTTCGAGCATCTCGCGGATGTCCGCGGCGTTGTCCTGGAGCTTCTGCCAGTTGGTCTCCTCGCGGGTGACGAGGGAGTCGCGGGTGGACTTGAGCCCGTCGTAGAGCTCACGGCACTTCGCTTCGTCCCCGGCGCCCCAGTCCGTCCAGAGGAAGCCGTCGGCCTCGGGGTAGGTGGCGGTGATCACCGCGTCCTGGTACTTGCCGGGGACGTCGCCCTCCTTGGCGCGGCGGTCGTTGTGCCAGTCGGAGACCTGGGCGCCCCACTCGTCCTTGAACTCCTCGATCATGTCCGCCCACATCTCCGCGACGGAGGCGACGTAGGTGACGGTGACCGCGGCGTCGCGCCAGTGCTGCTGGTCCTCCTCGGAGAGGTTCTTGATGTCCCAGCCGATGACGTCGGTGAACTGGGTGGCCGCGGAGTCGAAGCCGCCCTGGAGATCGTCGGCGCGTCCGAGCACCCGGGAGTTGAGTACTTCCAGGTCTCCGGCGCAGTCGTACATCGGACGGGACGTGTAGTCGACGTTGCGGGGGGAGAAGTCCAGATCGAAGGAGGCCACGGTCTTCCTTGGGAGTGAACGGGGAGGGCTGGGAAGGGGCGGGGCACGGCGTGGGCGGGGGTGGGACTGGTCCGCCGGGACGGCGGGGACGGTTCTAGAAGTTGATCTCCAGGCGCGCATCCCAGGCGGAGTTGTAGTCCTCGGCGCCCTCCAGGTCGTTCCGGGCGATCTCGGACGCACCCGCCTGGATGTTGTTCGCGAGGGAGAGGCCGTGCTCCTGGACGTCGATGAGGTCCTGGGCGAACTCCTCCTTGAACGTGCGGAACCCGGCCACGACGTCGGTGTGGCCCGCGGCGGCCTCGGCGTCCTCCATGAGGAGGTCGAACATGTCGGCCAGCCCGGCCATGGCGGCCGCGAGGGTCTCGGCGTACTCGCCGCCCTCCATCGCCTCGATCGGGTTGGCGCCCGCCTCTGTGCTCATGGGGATCTCCTCCGTGGGTGCGGGATGACCAGGAGGACGGGTTCCGCCCTCCACACGCGAGTACCGCCTCGCCGGGGGGCGGCGGGACGGCCGGGGTCTGGGTCTGGGTCACGGGGTCAGACGCCTGAGAGTAGCGATGAGTTCCGTTGTGCGCGAGGTGTTCGGAGATGTTATCCGCGCCCGGAGTGTGCTGTTCGTCGGGTGTTCACGGCCCGGGCCGATCGCGGGAGGTCAGCTGGACGGGCTGGCGCCGGCCTCGTCCTCCGGGGGCTCCTCCGCCCAGCGGACCACGAGCGGGTAGCCGTCCATGGAGGCGTCGTGGAACCGGGGGAAGGCCTCCTCCGTGCCGGTCACCTCACCCTCCTCCAGGTCGACGCGGAACCACGCCTCCTCCGTCTGGAGCAGGACCGCGTCGCGCTCGGGCGCGGGCGCGTACTGGAGCACCGGGCCGCCACTGTTCTCCATGATCCGGGTGGCGGTGTGCGTCTGCCCGTCCACGGCCACCAGGTAGGCGCCCGCCATCTGCTGGGCTCCGGCCGGATCGTGGACCAGCACGGCGGTGCCCCCGCCCCACACGAGGCCGTCGTCGAAGGTCTGCCACTGTCCCTCGGCCGTGGTCAGGGACGCGTTGACGACGCTGCCGTTGGTCTGGCGGACCACCAGGGTCCGGCCGTCGGCGCCGGGCAGCTGCTGGGTCGGGACGCTGTTGCGGATGTGCAGTTCGCCCGCGGGCGTGAGCGCCCAGTCGCTCGGGCGCCGGCCCTCTCCCAGAGGGAGGGTGCCCTCCTGGTTGGGCGTGCCGCCCGGTGCGTCCAGCGGCACCGACATCACCTGGGGCGGCTGGACGTCCTGCTCGTTGTCGGAGACGTACCAGAGCCGGTCGCCGTGGATGACCGGTCGCGACACCACCTCGCCGGAGGAGGCGGTCACCGACTCGACCGGCTGGTACGTGATCATCGCGGGCGCCTCGCCCTCCTCGCCGGTGGCCTCGGCGACCGCGGAACCCTCCACGTCCTCGGGGTCGGCGAGCGCGGCGATGGTGATCGCGGACGGCTCGGTGGTCGCGTAGGCGAAGAACTGCCAGTCCGCGGAGAACTGGGAGTGCACCGGCAGGTCCGACGCCATGGGGTCCACCGCCCCCTCGGGAAGGCCGAGTTCGTGGACGGGCCGACCGGTCACGGGGTCGTGGAAGACGAGGACCTGGTCGGTCTCCGGGTCGCCGCCCTCGTACCCGCGGTGCAGCAGCGCGAGCCCGGCCAGTCCCTGCTCGGTGATCTCCTCCACGGTTTCCGGCGGGTCGTCCGAGTCCGTGGACGAGGTGTCGCAGGCGGTGACGGCCACCAGACACGCGGCCGACATGAGGGCGAGGGAACGCCGCACGAATCTGCCTTTCGGGGGAGGGAACGGTGGAGTTGCCACAAGTGGGACCAACCCGGACCCCCTATGGTTCCACCTCCGGCGGAGTGCTGCGGGCGCGGCGGCCGGAGCCGGCCACGGGGCGGGAACGACATCACGCCTTCGCGGGCGCCGTCCGTTCCGGGCGGCACCGGACGAAGTCGAGCCAGGCAACGGTTCCGACGGGGCGGCCGCCACCGGCCGCCCCGCCCACGTTTCCCCCTACGCCGGGGGCTCGCTCCAGCCGACCTGCACCAGGTCGGGGCGCTTGCCGCGCAGTGCCAGCTGCGCCCGGCCCTGCGGCAGCGCCTTGGAGGCCACGCCGTTGGCCAGGCGGCCCTCCATCCGGTCACCCGAGAACAGCAGACCGGGTGTCGCCATGTCGCTGAGCGCCTGGAGCACCGGCTCGAACATCGCCCGCGCCGTACCGCCGGTGCGCCGGGCCGCGATGACGTGCAGGCCCAGGTCGGCGCCCTGCGGGATGTACGGCGCCAGCGGCGCGAGCGGGTTGCTGCGCGAGGCGATCATGTCCATGTCGTCCACGACGATGTACAGGTCCAGGCCCTTCCACCAGCTGCGCTCCCGCAGCTGCTTGGGGGTCACGTCCGGACCCGGCAGGCGCTGCTTGAGCGACCCCGCCAGGTTGTCCGCGACGGCCTTGGTCTGCTCCGCCGTGGTGCAGTACGCCAGAAGGTGCTCCTCCGGCACCAGTTCCAGGTGCGAGCGCCGGAAGTCGACCATGACGATGCCCAGCTCCTTGGCCGGGCGCTGGACGATCTGCTTGACCAGCCCGCGCAGCAGGGTCGTCTTGCCGGTCTGCGGGTCGCCGAACACCACCAGGTGCGGGTCCCGGTCCAGGTTGGTCGTGGCCGGGGCGAGCGAGCTCTCCGCCATGCCGAGCACCAGCTCGCGCATGCGGCCCTTGCCGCTCTTGCGCCCCTTGAGCAGCTCGTCGAGCTCCACCCGCTGGGGCAGCGTCCGCACGCCCTGCACGGCCTTCTGCGGCCAGCGCTCCCGGACCCGCTTGATCAGGTCGCGGATCCCGTCGGTCACGTCCTCACCGCTGGCCACCCCGTCCACCCGCGGCAGTGCCACGTGCGTGTGGTGCTCCTCCGAGGTCAGGCCGCGGCCCGGGGTGTCCTTCGGGATCTCCTCGGCGACCTTGCGGCCGATCCCCGAGTCCATCGGGTCACTGAGCCGCAGCTCGAAGCGCCCGCCGAACAGCGCCTGCAGCCGGGACCTGATCTGCGACGACGCCGCACCCGTCAGGATCGTGTGCACGCCCAGGGACGGACCCCGGGTCGCGATGTCCATGAGGAAGTCGTCGGCCGCGTCGAAGGAGTCCCGGACCGCCGACCACCCGTCGATCATGAGGAACAGGTCGCCGACCACGCTCGCGGGCAGCTTCCCGTCGGCCCGCGCCTGGCGCAGCGCCGCCGGGGAGTCCAGCTTGTGCTTGCGGAACACCCGTTGGCGCCGGTCCAGGTGCCCCGACACGTCGGTCAGGATCCGCTGCACCCGCTCCGGGTCGGCACGGCCCGCCACGCCCGCGACGTGCGGCAGTTCGTCCATCGCCTGGAGGGCGCCGCCGCCGAAGTCGATCGCGTACACCCCGACCCGGCCGGGCGGATACCGCCACGCCAGGCTGGCGATGATCGTGCGCAGCAGCGTCGACTTGCCGGACTGGGGCCCGCCCAGGACGACGATGTTGCCCTCGCCGCCGGTGAAGTCCAGCTCCGCCGGGATCACCCGCTGCTCACGCGGGATGTCGGTGAGACCGATGACCGCCTTGGCCTCGGCCGGGTCCGGCTCGGTGCCCTCGCCCTCCAGGTCGTCGGCCTCCCCGAGGTCGGCCAGCACCGAGTCGAAGGTCAGCAGCTCCGGCAGCGGCGGGCGGCC
>NZ_ANBC01000733.1 GCF_000341125.1 Nocardiopsis lucentensis DSM 44048
GTCCACGGTCACCTGGAGGGTCGTGCGCTTCTCCTGCTTGGGCCTGCTCTCCTCCTCCTTGGCCCTGATCGATCCCACGAGCGAGTCGACCAGCGACCCCGTGCCCGTCACCTTCTCCAGGGCGTTGTAGGACAGCAGCGGCAGAACGGGCTCGTGCTCGTCCTTCTCCTCCCGCTGGGGCGGCTCGTAGGGCTGGGAGACCATGGCGGCCTTGAACCGCTCGAAGACGGAGGTGTCGACCTTGAGGTAGCCGGATCCGGGTTCGGGCGGCAGGTGGTAGGCGTCGCCCACGCCGATCGCCTCCCGGCTCTCCGCCTCGGAGAAGGTGCGCAGGCCCACGCGGTAGGACAGGTGCGACTCCAGGCCCTTGATCTTGCCCGACTCCAGGCGCTGGGTGGCCAGCAGCAGGTGCACCCCGATCGACCGACCGATGCGCCCGATCGCGACGAACAGCTCCGCGAAGTCCGGATGGGCGGTCAGCAGCTCGGAGAACTCGTCGATGATGATGAGCAGGTGCGGCAGGGGCTCCAACTCGGGGTTGGTCTCGCGCGCCGCCTCGTAGGCGTGCAGGTTCGGCAGGTTGCCCGCGTTCTTCAGGATCTGCTGGCGCCGGAGCAGCTCGCCGAAGGTCGCCTCCCGGAACCGCGTCACCAGACCGTCGTCGTCGGCCAGGTTGGTGATCAACCCGGCGCTGTGCGGCAGCCGGTCGGTGTCGGCGAAGGGCGCG
>NZ_ANBC01000734.1 GCF_000341125.1 Nocardiopsis lucentensis DSM 44048
TCGCGCCGCCCTTGAAGTCCACCAGCAGCAGCGCGAGGTTCTCCGGCGAGTGGTTGATGACCAGTGAGGCCACCATCGTCCGCAGCATCTCCGACTTGCCCGAACCGGTCGCGCCGACCACCAGCCCGTGCGGGCCCATGCCGCCGAACGCCGACTCCTTCAGGTCCAGCAGCACCGTGTTGCCGCTCGGCCCGATACCGATCGGGACCCGCAGGTAGTCGCCGGTGCTGCGCTTGCGCCAGGTACGCCGCGTGTCCAGCTGGGCGACGTCGGGCACGCCCAGGATCTCCGGCAGCCCGACGGTCTCGTGCATGGCGTCGTCGGAGTCGGTGACCGCGATACCGTACGGCGCCAGCCCGCGCGCCAGGCTCGTCAGGTGGGCGATGCTCGACCGGTCGGCCCTGCCCTCGATGGGGCTGCGGTCGGCCGCCTCGTCCGCACCCGGCAGTTCGGTGTCCTCGGTGAGGGTGCCGTCGGCGTCGACCGTCAGTCGCAGGTCCACCGCCTCCGGTTCCTCGCGGCGGTCGCTCACCAAGGCGATCACATGGATACCCAGGTCGGCCAGGGAGGTCACGGGCGGTTCGGCGTGCAGTCCGGACAGCGTCGACTGGTGCTCACCGTCGAGCACGACCACCAGCCGCTGTGTGCCGGGGCCCGGCGGCTTGCCGCGCCGCCTCTGGAGGTCGACCGTGCGGCGCTCGATCTCCTCGGACAGCAGTTCGGCGATCTGGACGGTGTTCCCGGCCACCAGCCGGGCGGGCATCGGGCCGTCCTTGGCCTCGTCGAAGGTGTTGTGCGGCAGCCACTTCAGCCACTCCCACGACGTGCGCATCTTGTTGTCGCGCACCACGCCGATCCGCAGGTCGTGCGGAGAGTGGAAGGTCGACAACTGCGCGATCATCGACCGCGCCAGCCCCCGCCCGGCCTCGCGGTCGCCGACGACCGACACCACGCCGTACTCGCGCAGCGGGAGCACCAGCGGCATCTCGGGCACGTCGCCGTACAGCTCGATGAGCTGGTCGGCGGCGCCCTGGCAGACGGGGTCGTAGACGATCAGCGGGTTGGAGTTGTCCACCTTGAGCTTCAACGCCCGGGCCAGCGGCCGGGTCCCCGAACCCGCGCGCACGTCCAGGAAGTCGGGATCGGACGCGCGCCGCTCCCAGCGCCGGGCGCGGGAGCGCGCGGGCTCGGTCAGCAGTTGCGGATCCGGGTGGCGGAAGGCGTTGTCCGCGCGCTGCGTGGCGGCCACGTCCCGGACGATCTCGCGCAGCTGGTCGAGGTAGTCGACGTACCGTTCCCGCTGTTCCCGGATCCGCTTGCGGGGTCCGTTGTGCTGGGCGACGAACATGATGATGCCGACGACGACGCTCGCCATCATGATCATCACGCCCGCGACCGCCATCAGCGGGCGGTGGCCCATGGTGATGGACATCAGCAGGGAGCCCGACCCGGTGATGATCGGCATGATGATCATCGCGCCCGAACTCGAGGCGGGAGGATTCTCCGGCATCTGCGGCGGGGTCGCGATGACCAGAGGCGTGTTCCCAGGGGCAGTCGGGGTGCTGCGGGCGGGGCGGGGGACCGGTCTCGTCGCCACAGTGATCTCTTTCCGTCCACCGGCGGGGGTTGGGTGTCTGGGTGACTACGCTAGGAATGATCTCGCGAACACCGCGAATCACCTAATTCGCGTCGGTCTGTACCCCCGAGCGGAGATAACCCCCTACGGCGACGGCAAAGGAATCATGGGTGTGAGTGGATACTGCCGGGTTACGGTCACCGGACCGGACCGCTGGGCCGATCTGGCACTGCCCGGAAGTGTGCCCGTGGCGACGCTGATGCCGCGCATCGTCGAGGTGTGCGCTCCCCAGGAGGAGGGCACCGAGCCCGCGCACTGGGCGTTGACCACCGTCGACGGCTCTCCGGTCCGGCTGGAGGAGCCACTGGAGAGCGCCGGGGTCTACGACGGCGACGTCCTCATGCTCGACCGGCGGACCGCGCCCAGCCGACCCGCGCACGTGGACGACGTGCGCGGTGCCGTGGAGGACCGGGTCGACGAGACCGCCCGGATCTGGAACCCGACGACGACGCTCTCCTTCGGGCTCCTCGTGGCCGGAATCGGCCCCTTGCTGATGCTGCTGTTGATGATGTGGTTGCGACCCTCGGTCGGCCACCTGGGTGTGGCGAGCGTCGGCACGCTGTTCTCGATCGCGATCATGCTGCTCGCGGCACGGCGTCCGCTGCCCGCCGTCGCCCACGTCCTGTTCGCCGCCTCCTGCGTGTGGGGCGCGGTGACCGCCGTACTCGCCGCGGGCCTGGTGACCGCCGCGGGCGCCCTGGTGATGTCGGCGTTCGCGCTGGCCGGCGCGCTCCTGGTGGCCGGGGTCGGCTGGGCCCTGCACGAGACCGGGCTGGCCTACATCGCCGGGCTCGGCGTGATCACGGTGACCGCCGGGGTGCTGGTCGGTGTCGGGGCGTTCGTGGACCCGGTGCAGGGTGTCCGCGCGATGGGACTGGCCCTGGCCCTGTGCGTCGGCGCGCTACCGCGGGTGGCCATGGTGATGGGCGGCCTGTCCGGGCTGGACTACGAGGTGGGGCGCTCGGGTCAGGTCGCCACGGACCGTTTCGAGGACACCTTCACCAACAGCGACCGTCTGCTGCTGGGCATCGTGATGGGTGCCGCGATCAGCGGCGGCGCGGTCACCGTGCTCCTGACCTTCATGGCCGAGGGGCTACCGGATCTCCTGCTCAGCGGTCTGCTGTCGGTACTGCTGATCATGCGCTCGCGCCTGTTCGACCGGATCCGCCACGTGCTGCCGTTGCGGCTCGGGGGCGTCCTGGGAATCGG